>NZ_JBHWJT010000017.1:0-224053 GCF_042731325.1 Streptomyces sp. NPDC059866
ACACGCGCGCCGAACCGAAGACCACCTTCGCCCCCGACTCACCGATCCGATCATGGACTCATTACCCGGCCAAGGCTGCGTGACGAGCCACTAGCACTGCCAGGCGCAGCGTCAGCTCGCGGCCGGGCAGCTGACCGTGCCGTATGGCGTTGGTGACGAGCTCCGAGACGACGAGCGCAGCGTTGTCCACGTCGCCAGCCCACCGCATGACCGTCAGCTGGCGGCGGGTGTGGATGCGGGCCAACCGCACCACGCCTGCCACCATCGAATAGTGCAGCGTCCACTCCTGCACGGCAGGGGCGGCTGTTAGCTCCTGCTGTGCCTCGACGTCCGTCGTGTTCACGGTCGCTGGTCCCCTCATCGGCGGCAAGTCCGGCGCCTGTGTCTGAGCAGCGGCGCATGTCGACCAGGTAACCGCCGCAAAGGGAGCGCAGCCAGGTAATCCCGGAAGCCGTCGTCTCGCCAACAACCGGTAATTTTTGCTCGCCTGATGAGTAGTCATCTCATGCAGCCGCTACCGTTGGGACATGGTGGACAACGTGTTACTCGCTGCCCGGATGGAGTCCGCGGGGCTCAAGCAGCACGAACTCGCCGAGGCCCTGAACCAGCGCATCGCGTCCTTCACCGGCACCCACGGCACACTCCAGGACCGTCACATCAGGAACTGGCTCACCGGAAAAACACGGTGGCCGCAGGCGCGACAACGACGCGCTCTCGAAGAAGAATTCGGATGCCCCGTGGAGGAGCTCGGGTTCATCAGACCCAAGCGCCGAACCACCGCCCCACCTGCACCATCGGAGGACCCCGTGCGGCGACGCACTTTTGCCAGCACCGCGGCCGGCCTGGTCGCAGCAGCTGCACTCCCTGCGGCTTCAGCCAGCGCCTACCGGCGCATCGGTATGTCGGATGCGGACCGTCTAGAGACCGCCTTCACCGAACTCGTTGCAGCCGACAATGCGCACGGCGGCACCATCAGTCTGGAGACCCGCGCGCTCGCCTTCGCCCACCATGCGATGGAACTCCAGTCCGTTGCCGCCGCCAGCCAACGCGTCCGAGCCCGCCTGTACTACCTGGCAGCTGCCTTCACTGGCACCGCCCTGTGGGCGGCCATCGACGACTACGCCCCCGATCGGGCCGCTCGACACCTCGACCGTGCCATGACCCTCGCTGGGCTTTCCGGGCACGCCGACATTATGCTGCGCCTGTGGGGGCACGCCGCGATCCTCACCCACCAACAGCAGCGCAACCACGATGCCCTGGCTGCCGTCCAGGCCGGGCGGGCCTCCGCCGCATGTCGTCGCGATCCGCTGTACCGCTCGCTCGCCGCCGCCCGTCTCGCGGGCATCCAGGCCATCGTCGGGGAGCGCAGCTCCGCGCTCCGCAGCGTCGAGCATGCCCGCTCCGCCTTTGACGCAGCTGACCCGGATGAGCGGCGCCCGGCGTGGACCGGGTTCTTCGACGCGGCGGAGCTCACCGGGCTCGCCGCCCTTACCTACAGCCGTCTGGGGATGCATGACGAGGCCGAGGCATGCCTGCACCGCACGCTGTCCCGGCTCCGGCCCGATTTCACCCGCAACGCCGTTTACTACCGCACGCACTTGGCTCTCGCCCAACTTCGCCAGGACGATGTCGAGCAGGCTTACACCACGGCCCTTTCTGTACTGCCAGCCAAAGCCAGTGGTTCACTGACCGGACGCACCGCCCGGCTGCTGGACGGCTTCACCCGAGAACTGCAAGCTGCCGCTCCAGCAACGCGGTGGACCGCTGATTGGACCGAACAGTACGTAGGAGGCACCCTGTCGTGACGGTCGAGATCAGGCACTACACCGCCGAGCAGCTGCCCGAGTTTCGGCAGACCCTCCTCGACATTCACGCCGAGGTCCGCCACCGTGACTTCGGGCTCATCGGGCCGTTCTATGAAGTCGAGCGCTTCGATGAGCGTTTGTCGTCCTACGCATCCCGGCCCGGCTGGAGTGCCGTCGTTGGCTACGAGAGTGGCGACGCCGTCGGTTTCGCGTTCGGTGTCCCCCTCGGCAGGGACACCCGCTGGTGGTCCGCCATGATCACCGAATTGCCGCAGGGGTACACCGAGGAGGACGGCAAGCGGACGGTGGCGCTCAACGAGATCGTGGTCCGCAAACCGTGGCGAGGGCGCGGCATCGCCTGGCAGATCCACGAGGAATGGCTCTCGCAGCGCACCGAGCAGCGGGTAACCCTTCTGGTGAACCCGACCGCCGGCAACGGCGCAGTGCAGGCGGTGTATGAGGCATGGGGCTACCGGGCCGTCGGCCGTCAGCAGCCGTTCCCCGACTCCCCGGTGTTCACATCGATGACCCGCGACCTGCGCTAGCCGGTCGGCCAGTCATCGCCCCCACCGGGGACTCACCCTGTCGCGCTGTCCCTGGCAGGCAGTACTCCCGTGGCGGCACCGCTCATGCACGATCAGCGCGTTCGCGGGCAGGCCCGATTCGTGGCGGGGCGGGTGGGAGGCGGCATCCGGACAGGGAAGCAGGGAATATGACGGAGTCGGTCAGGAACGTGTCGGTCTTCTCCCTCGGCGGCACGATCGCCATGACCACGGATCCCACCACCGGAGGCGTTGTACCCGCGCTCTCGGCCCACGAACTCATCGCCGCGGTACCCGCCCTGGCCACGAGCGGTATCGGCCTCAAGGTTCGGGACTTCCGGCGTCTGCCTGGCGCCTCCGTGACCTTCGAGGACCTCACCGCACTGTCGGCCGCGATCACGGCGGAGCTGGAGACCGGAGACGTCGACGGCGTCGTCATCACCCAAGGCACCGACACCATCGAAGAGACCGCCTTCTTCCTCGACCTCTACCACGGTCACGAGCAGCCGGTCGTCGTCACCGGCGCGACGCGGAACCCCACCCTGCCCGGTGCCGACGGTCCGGCCAACCTCTATGCCGCAGTCCTGGCCGCCGCCGCTCCCGGACTCAGCGGCGCCGGCTGCCTCGTCGTCCTTGGTGACGAGATCCACTCGGCCCGGACGGTCCGCAAGTCCCACACCACCAGCCCCGCCGCCTTCACCTCACCAGCAAGCGGCCCGATCGCGCGGATCGCGGAGAATCGGGTGCGGATGGTGGGCGGCCTGCCGTCCCGCGGACCGCTGGTCGGCGCCCCCGACCGTGAGGCGCGCGTCGGGCTCTACACCGTCACCCTCGACGACGACGGCACCCTGCTCGACCTGTGGGACGGCAACTGCGACGGACTCGTGGTCGCGGCCTTCGGCGTCGGTCACGTCCCGGAGCGCCTCGTCGAGGGGCTCACCAAGCTCGCGTCCCGCATCCCCGTGGTCCTCGCCTCCCGCATCGGCAACGGACCCGTCCTGTCCGACACGTACGGCTTCCCCGGCTCAGAGAAGGACCTCCTCGGACGAGGACTCATCGGCGCAGGAGACCTCGGCCCGTACCAGGCGCGGCTCCTCCTGCACGCTCTGCTCGCCCAGTAGGTGAGCGGCTTGTCCGGGCCGCGGCGGGTGCGGAAGACCGGCTCGTGCGGGGCGGGCATGCCCATCGCGTCGAGGTAAGCGGCCAGCACCACCAGAGCCTGCGGGCTCGCCGGGATCGGCTCGCGCAGTTTCGTGCCCTTGGAGACGACGTAGACGATCTGGGCCGGCCAGTCGACGTCGGCCGGGGTGACTCCGAGCAGCTCGGAGGCGCGGGCGCCGCTGGAGACGTAGAGCAGCACCGCGGCGCGGTCCCGGTCGTGGTTCATGGCCGCGAAGAACTCGCCCCACATCGCGTCCGGGATGGCCCTGGGCTCGGTGGCCGGGACACGCTGACGGAGACGGGAGCGGCGGAAGGCCGGCGTGGCCTCCGCCGGGCTGCGGTGGGCCAGAGCCCGGCGCCGTGCCTCTGAGACCGGCACCGGATTCATCAACGGTCCGTTGCCCAGGTCGCGGTGGAAGTCGTAGAAGCTGGCCACCACGGTCAGGGCGTGGTTGATCGTCGCTGGGGCGTAGCCGGCCTTGAGGTACCGCTTGCCGGTGCGGGGGTTGACCGAGCCGGGCTGCGGCGCGTCCGGTCGGGTGCGGCGGCGCTGCGGATTCGGTGCTGTACGAAGCCATCCCACTATCACTGCCACCTCCCCTTCCGTCGCCTTGTCCCAGGTTACGTTCAGCACCCACAGGAACCGGAACCACCGCAGCAGGTCATTGGCATAACTACGGCTGGTCGCTGGGCTGTTGTCGTTCAGAGCGAGATCCCGCAGGTAGGGCGTCACCGACTCGACCGGCTGTCCGTCAGGGCCAAGTACGGCGTACGGCGGGTGCTGGGTCTCCAGCTGAACGACCGAGCCGGTGCGGGGCAGGACGGCCCGCCCCTCCATCAGCTCGTTGCGTAGGTGTGCGGTCACACAGAACTCCTTGGGCAGTCGGACATCGCAATGCCCAACGACCGCAAGAAGGTGCAGTTAACTCACCATGCCTGTCACCAGGGACACGAGCCGACGGCGGACGTGGTTCACTCCGCCCCTGTGGAGCGGCAGTTCTCGAATGCCGGGGGACCGCCCTCCGCCGCTCGCCCCCGGCGTACCTCCTTGCCTTCCGGCGGGCCAGGCCCTCAGCCGGTAGGCGGGCGCACCTTGTTACGTGAAACAGGGCGTACATGGCATGCCCCGCCAGACACGATCACGTGCCTGGCGTGCGGGCGATGGCTGGTGCATGTCTCTGATGATGCCGGTGGACGACGTTGCCGGCGCTGGCCGGCGGCTCGTCGCCCCAGCCGGGGCAGAACAATGCCGTTGCGTACGTTCACGGCGCCTGGAAGAGGACAGTCACCGCCTGCAGCGCCGTCCGTCTCCCTGGAATGGGGTGTCATGACCGTCGGCGCGGACGGCACCGCGCGGCCATCGCCGGTTCCGGCGGGTGAGGGCCACGGGGGGGCATCGGGAGGCACTGGTCGAGCGTGCCCGTGCCGCCCTCGTCGAGCGCGCCTGGGCGGGTGTGAACGTGTGCTTGTCCGCCGGTGAGGGCCCTCGATCAAATTGTCGAGGTAGTTCGCTTGTCAAGGAGGTTGGTAGTGGGATATTTGTGTGCAGATTCTTCTTCGGTAATGTGTCAGGCTCGCAAACTCACCCACGACCCATGCGGGGCAATGCGCAGAAGCGATGACATCCCCGCTTCGTAGAAGGCCAGCTCGAGATCGGCGAGTCCCTCGGAAAAATGGGTCCAGCCGTCGTAGTGGGCGGGTACGACGATGTCCGCGTCCAACACCGCGGCCGCCGCGGCGGCCCGGCGGCTGTCCATGGACAGGGGCCGCCCGTCGAACTTCGCGGGTACGCGCGCCGCTCCGGCATGGAGCAGGGCGGCGCCGATGCCTGGGACGCGGCGGGACACCTCCGACACCGTACGGATGGAGGCGTTGTCACCGCTGATGTAGACCGTGGGCAGTCCGCTCCCGGACAGGACGAACCCGGTGACCTCGCAATTGACGTTGCCGTCGGCGTCCCGCTCCCCGTCCTCGGGACCGTGCACCGCCGGCACCGCGAGGACCGTGAGATCGCCGCCGCCGTCCCGGCGCGGGACGCGGTGGCTGGTCCAGGGAGACAGGCCGACGGCCGCTGCGCCGAGCCGCGCAGCGGAGAGCGGGCCGGTGACGACCACAGCGGCGGCCTGCGCGAACGCCCGTCCGCGGTCGTCCAGGTTGTCCGGGTGCTGGTCATGGCTGACCAGTACGACGTCGACGGGTCCCAGGGAACTCTCGGCGACGGCTGGACCTGCCGTCTTGGTCAGGTACCCGTGCGGGCCGGGCTCGTCGAAGGTCGGATCGCTCACGAGGCGGAGGCCACCGATGTCGATCACTGCCGTGGGGCCGCCCAGTACGGTGACCGCGCACTCCTGTCGCGCCAGCTCTGTGCTCGTCATTCGCCACCCTCGCTGATGCATTCCTTCATTTCGGACACGTCCACGCTAATGATGTGGGTCCGGTTCGGAGAAATGCCTTCGGCGAGGCATTCATGCCGAGTGCGCATCGGCACTGGTCACTCGTGCGAGAGCACGCATTCAGGCGGCACCGCCGCCACGGCGGCTTCCAGGAACCGGCGGATGAGCGTACGAGGACCATCCGGCAGGTGGATGAGGCTCACCGGGATCGGTGGCGCATTGGTGAGGTCGACGAATCGGAGAGCGGGGTGCGGGGTGCGGTGCCGCGCCACCTCCGGCACGATGCCGATTCCCCGGTTGGCGGCCACCGTCTCCACCCACTCGTCGAAGTTCGCGGTTTCGACGATCTGTTTCGGTCGCTGATCCGCCGTCCAGGAGTCGGGGCGGGTGGTGCCGCTCACGGTGTTGACGACCAACGGCCACTCTTTGACCTCGGTCCAGTCCAGCCGGTCGCGCTCGGCCAGGGCGCACTGCCGGGCACATACGGCGATGCGGGTTTCGTCGTACAGGTGGACGGTCCGTACGGGGCGAGGAGAGGTCACGTCGCCGCGGAGCACCGCGACGTCGACAGCACGCCCGAGCAGGGCCTGCACCGGATCGTCGCTGCGGACGAGAGTGACGGTTGTGTGCGTGGCCGTTTCGAAGCCGCTCACGGCCTGCTGCGCCCAGGGGTCCGGAAGCAGCCAGCTGAAGCCCAGCCGGAGTGTGACCGTCCGCCGCGCGGCGGCCAGGGCCTGGCCGAGGGTGGAAAGGACCCGCTCGGCGTGCGGCAGGAACTCCGCGCCGGCATCCGTCAGATCGACGCGGCGCGCCGTACGGTCGAGCAGACGGACGCTCAGCGCGCCTTCCAGCTGGGCGATCGTGCGGCTGAGGGCCGGCTGTGTGATCGACAGTTCCTGGGCGGCACGGGAGAAGGAGTGGAGACGGGCCACAGCGGAGAAGGCCCGCAGGTGACGCAGTTCGACCTCCATGTCTGCGCTATCCCTCGGCGGCCCATCGATGCCTGTTGTGCATAGATCCAGCCTAACCGGCATTTCACAGGCCTACGCGTATCGCCTAGCGTCTCTGCACGCCGTGACGAGGATGCCGGCGCTCGCCGAACGACGGGGGCGTTTGCGCCGTACGACAGGCCGGGGGACGGCACGTGACGGTTCGTTGCAGGAGCGGAAGAGGAGCTGAGCATGAGCCGACTGCTGTCCGACATCGGCGTCGAGTTGCCGGTACTGGCCGCGCCGATGGCCGGCGGCCCGAGCAATCCCGGACTCGTCACGACGGCGGCCCGTGCGGGCAGTTTGGGCTTTCTGGCCGGCGGCTACAAAACCGCGTCGGCCCTCGCTGAAGAGATACGCGCCGCCCGGGCACAGGACGTTCCCTTCGGCGTCAACCTGTTCGTGCCCGGTCCGATGCCCATCTCGTCCGAGGCCTACCGCCAGTACGCTCGCACGTTGCAGCCAGAGGCCGACCACTACGGGCTGACACTGAACGACGTCACGCCGGTGCAGGACGACGACGACTGGGCGGCGAAGATCGACGTAGTCACCGGGACGCCGGTCCCGTGGGTCTCGTTCACCTTCGGCATCCCCGACCGCACCGTCATCGAGGCACTGCGCCGATCCGGCACCGTGGTCCTGCAGACCGTCACATCGGCCGAAGAGGCCGACCGCGCGGCAGAGGCGGGAGCGGACGCGCTGGTCGTGCAGGCAGCCACGGCGGGTGGGCACTCGGCCACGCTCACCCCCGACCGCCCGCCGAGCTCCGCCTCGCTGCCCGACCTGGTCGCAAGCGTCCGGCGCACCACCGCACTTCCGCTCGTCGCCGCCGGCGGCATAGCGACCGCTGCCGACGTGACCGCCGCGTTGCGTGCGGGCGCGGATGCCACGATGGTCGGCACCGTCCTGCTACGCACGGAAGAGAGCGGAGCATCCGCCGCTCACCAGCGGGCCCTGGCGGACCCTGCCTTCGACACCACCGTTCTGACCCGCGCTTTCACCGGTCGGCCCGCCCGTGGGCTGCGCAACTACTTCACCGACCGCTACGACCCCGTGGCACCGGCCAGTTACCCGGCGGTCCACCACCTCACCGCCCCACTGCGCAAGGCCGCCAGTGCGGCGGGCGACACCAGGCTCATCCACCTGTGGGCCGGTACGGGGTACCGCCAGGCGAGGAAGGAGTCCGCCGCCCGGACTCTGCATCGACTCTCCGGTCTGTCGTGAGCCGGCGTGAGTGGCCCGCCGGAGCGCGGTGGGACGTCGGTGCCTCGGATCAACCGCGCACATACCCAGGGCACCGCACACTCGCGGCGCCCTGGGGACGTGGCCCTCAGTGGCCGGCGCTCTGCCCGCCGTCGACGTGGAGGATCTCGCCGGTGACGAACGGGGCCTTCTCCAGATAGAGAACCGCGTCCACGACATCCTGGATTTCGCCCATCCGGCCCATCGGGTGCATCGCCCCCAGCGTGTCGTGGTACTCCTGCGGGTGCATGGGCGTCTTGATGACACCGAGTGCGACCGCGTTGCTGCGGGTGCCGCGGCCGGCGTACTCGATGGCCAAGGACCTGGTCGCGGCCTGCAGGCCACCCTTGGTCAGCGAGGCCAGAACCGACGGGAGGGCCGAGCTGGCGTGGTCGACCAGGCTGGTCGTGATCTGGACCGTGTCGATGCGGCCGAAGCGCTCGATCGCGGCGCTTGTCACGCGTTCGGCGGTGGCGGTGTCGGCGATGTCGCCCTGAACGGTGATGACGTTGGGGTCCTGTGAGGGCGTGATGCTGCGTGAGGTGGCGACGACCGCGTAGCCGAATCGACGGTACGCGTCGACCAGGCCGGTGCCGATGCCCTGGGATGCACCGGTGATGACGGCGACCTTCTGATCAGGGGTGCTCATTGTGACCCTCCAAGGGGATGTCTGGTCCGGCGTTTCCGTCTGGTGAGAGCAGACCCCGCGGAGGCGTGTGTTCCGTTGAGCAGGCGGATGGCGAAGCTGGTACAGGCCGCGACGGGGAAGCTGAAGATCCACAGGCCGGGATGGAACGAGGGCTGGCGCAGCTCGGGGACAAGGAAGGCGACGAGGAGCAGGGTGAAGAGAAGGACACCGGCGAAGCCGTGGGCGACTGCGTCGACGGCTCCCTGGTGGGCTGGAATCCAGGCGATGCCTCCGGTTGCCGACGGGATGGTCAGCACGGTGAGCGCGGACCGGCCGGCTGGCAGCCCGGTGGTGACGAGGCTGCCGAGTATGACGCTGCCGAAGGCCGGCCAGTACAGCCGTCCGACGGCGAATGCGCGTAGTCGCCGACGGTGGGCACCCCGAGCGTCGAGGCGGTGGCGCCCGCGATGAACGGAGCGGAGGGGACGGGCGGCAGGTAGCCGGGGTGCAACACAGTCGTGGTGAGTCCGCCCGTGAGTCAATGGGCCTGCAGCCGGACGGCGATGAGGGCAGCGAGGAGGACCAGGACCGCGTATGCGCCACGAGCCGCACCGGTCCCGGCGCGGGAGAAGTGACCGGTGATCAGCATGCCGATGAGGGGAAGGTAGGCGAGGGCGAACCTCCGGCCGGGATGGCGGAGGTGGTGCCACCTGGCTTCGCCGTGCCGCAGGTACGGAAGCAGCAGCACCGGCCAGACAAGACCCCTGAGGGTGAAGAACGGGTCGCTGACCGGCAGCGCGGCCGGGTGCGTCGTCGCCGCTGCCTGCCATGCGCATCCCAGACCCGCCGTGCCGAGGGAGATGGACATCAGGCTCATCCGGGCCGCGCGGATCTCGTGACTGCCGGCGAGACCCGCCAGGTCGGTAGCGGCCTGGCGCGAACGCACGTCGTGTCGCGCCACGACGGTGCCCTCTTCGGGGACAGTCATGGTCGTGAAGTTCTGGGGGGCGTCGAGGAGCGGGATGAAGGTGGTGCGGGATGTGTCCCGTGTCGCGGACGGGCGGAGGGGCGGGCCTGACGCCGGTCCGCACGGCGGTGCCGGGTGGGTTGTGTCCCGCCCGGCACCGCCGTTGCCTCAGGCCGCTACGTCGAGCACCACACGGAAGCGGGCCTCGCCCGACAGCATGCGCTCGTAGGCCTCGGGCGCCTGGGAGAAGGGCATGACCTCGACGCTGGGGCGGATATCGTGGGCGAGGCTGAAGGCAAGGTTGTCCTCGTTCTCGATGGACGAACCGGTCAGGCTGCCGACGACGGAATGAGTGCCGAAGATCAGGTCGGGGGTCGAGATCGTCAGGGGGTCGGGCGCGGCACCCACCACGACGAGCTTGCCGTTCGGGGCGAGGCCGCGGACCAGCGGGTTCATGGAGGCACCGTTGGACGCCGTGGCGATGATGAGGGAAGCGCCGCCCAGGGCGCTCAGGGCGGCACCGGGATCGGTGCTGTTGCTGTCGATGTACTCGTGGGCGCCCAACTGCCGGGCGGACGCCTCCTTCTCCTTGCCCCGCGCCACGGCGACGACCCGGTAGCCGAGACTGCGCGCGTACTGCAGGGCCAGGTGTCCCAGACCGCCGATGCCCTGTACGGCGACCAGGGCGCCGGCCCGCGTCGGCCCCTGCTGGAGTGCGGTGAAGGTGGTCAGACCGGCGCACAGCAGCGGAGCGGCGTCGATCGCCGAGATGCCCTCAGGTATACGCACCAGCCCGCTGGCGCGGGCGTACGCCACCTCTGCATATCCACCGTCGATCGTGGTCCCTGTCTGCTGCTGGTTGCGGCAGTTCACGAAGTCGCCTCGGCGGCACGGCTCGCATTCCCAGCACTGGCCGTTCAGGAAGCCGACGCCGACGCGATCGCCGGGCTGCCAGGTGGTGACGCCGGCCCCGACGGCGTCGATGACGCCGACGATCTCATGCCCAGGGACGACGGGCTGCGAGGGGTCCTGGCGCAGGCCTTCCACGGCCAGTACATCGGTGTGGCAGACCCCGCAGGCTTCGACTCGCAACCGGACGTGTCCCGGTGCGGGATCGACCAGATCACGCTCGACAAGCTGCAGGTTGTGAACGCCGGTGGCCTCGAAGGCCTGGTACGTGGACATGACTGCTCCTGAGTGTGGTGCTGCCCATACAGGCAGTGGGCCCCTCCTGGGCGACCGCGGTTTGCGGCACACCGTGTCTGCGTGAGGCCCGCGTGGGTGAGGATGGCAACCGTAAAAATGACCGGTCGTCTTAACCGAGGTTAACCCATCGTGCTCCGCAGTTCTTCCACGGACGAGACGGCGCAGCTGACCGGCGAGCAACGTGTTGACGCGAGGTGGCATGGCGGAGGTGAGAGCGCCGGCGTGCGGACTGATCAGGACGCCCGGATCGGTCCACAGGGGATGCCCTTTCGACGGCGGTTCGGGATCGGTCACATCGAGGGCTGCGCGCGGTCGGCCCTCCTCCATGCCGGGGAGCAGTGACATGGGGGTCAGTGGCCGCAGCGCCACGGCGGCGTCCTTGGTGAGCGGGGGAGCCCAGAAGTCGACGAGGGCCGGATCCGTGGGACAGCCGTCGCGGCCGTCCTGTTCACTCCTTGCGATGGGGGCGCGCAGAACGACCTCGTCGCACGTCATCGAGGGGGCAACCGATGCGCGCAGCGGGCCACGTCTCAGCCAGGAGGGCTCATGCGGCTCTCGCGTCACCGGGCCGGGGAGGCCGCAGGACCTTATGCACCGGACTACAATATGGTCGGTCATTTCACTTCCGGAGCCAGTGCGTCCGTCACATGTCACTCGTCGATCTCCGCAACACGCGTCCGCGAAGGTCCGGCTGACTCGCCGCAAGGAGCCCGGGACATGTCGGACGGAGGGTGAGGGAGATGGGGCGAGCATCCAAGCGTGAGGACATCGCGCAGGCGGCTTTCCGGCAGTTCCACGCGCGGGGATTCAACGCCACCGGCATCAACGACATCACCCAGGCCGCGGGAGTCCCCAAGGGCTCGTTCTACAACCACTTCTCCAGTAAGGAGGAGAGTGCCGTGGAGGCGCTGAACCGGTACGCCGCCACGTTGCGCTTCGACATGCTCGCGGCGTCGGACAGGCCGCCGTTGGAGCGGCTTCGCGCGCACTTCGAGTTCTTGAGCAAGGACACGGTGGAGAACGGGTTCGTCCGCGGCTGCCTGGTGGGCAATTTCGGCGCGGAGGTGGCCGACCACAACGAGGAGATCCGGGCCGCGGTCAACCGTGGTTTCGGCCGGTGGGGCGAGGGTATCCAGCACGTGCTCGTCGAGGCGCAGGAGGCGGGTGACCTGGACGGTGAGCTCGATGCTGAGGCCACCGCGCTGTTCATCCTCAGCGCCTGGGAGGGGACACTGATCGCGGCGCGGGCCGGCAAGTCGGCGGCCCCCGTGGACGCGTTCTTCCGCACGGTGTTCGACGTGGTCCTCGGTTAGGGCCACTGTCGTTCGGATCACTTCGTTGTCGCGCCCGGACCAGGGCGACTGTGACGTACGGCATCCTTCAGTCGAGTCGAGTCGAGTCGAGTCGAGTCGAGTCGAGTCGAGTCGAGTCGAGCGACGCCGACCCGATCGGAGCGGCGCCTGGTTCGTGTAGCTGCACGCGGGGAGCGGGTCAGGGGGTGGGTCTGTGTCGCTCCCCACAACCGGATGCGTTGACGCTAGCCGACCGGTCACCTAATTTAGATGACCGGTCGGCTAGTCGCCACCGCCCATGTACTTCCCGCGAACGGAGCACTCCCATGGCCACCCCAATAAAGCTCGCCATCATCCACTACTCGTCCACCGGCACGATTGCGGAGATCGCCAAGGAGCTGCACGACGCGGGCGTCAAGGCCGGCGCCGAGGTCCGTCTCCTCAAGGTCGCCGAGCTCGCCCCGCAGGCAGCCATCGAGTCCAACCCCGCCTGGGCTGCCCACCACACGGCCAGCGCAGACATCCCGGAAGCCACCGCCGAGGACGTCGAATGGGCCGATGCCGTGCTCTTCGGCACGCCGACCCGCTTCGGCAACGTTTCGGCGCAGCTCAAGCAGTTCATCGACACGCTGGGCGGCCTGTGGGCCGAGGGGAAGCTCGTCAACAAGGTCTACAGCGGCTTCGTCTCCAGCGCCACGGCTCACGCCGGCCAGGAGTCGACTCTGCTCGCGCTCTACAACTCGATCCACCACTTCGGCGGTATCACCGTCACTCCCGGTTTCACCGACCCGCAGAAGTTTGTCGACGGCAACCCCTACGGCACCTCTCACGTCGACGGCCAGGGCACCACTCCCGTGGACGACGTCACGCGTGCCGCCGCCCGCATCCAGGCCGAGCGAGTCGTCCAGATCGCCGGCGCGCTGAAGACCGCGGCCTGACGACCGGCGGCGTCAGCCCACGCTCGTGAGGGCGACCCCCGTACCGATCCGAGAGAGGACAAGGCCATGAAGGAATTCCTGGTCGAGTTGGCCACCACAGTGCCCGAGGGCACCGACCAGGCAGAGGTCGACAGGCGCCGTGCCGCCGAAGCCGTCCGGGCCAAGGAACTTGCCGCCCAAGGACACTTGTTCCGGCTGTGGCGTCCGGTCGGAGAGCTGCGCAGCATCGGGGTGTGGCGTGCCGACGACGAGGTGGAGCTGCGTGAGAAGGTCCTCGGGAGTCTGCCGCTGTGGCCCTGGATGGTGGCCGTGGTCACCCCTCTGCAGTCGCATCCCAACGACCCCGGTCGAGCGAGCTGAGTTGCCGGTGTTGCACTGTGTTCGGGAGCGGTGACGCCCGCTCCCGAGTGCAGTGTGCAGCCCTCTCCCGCGAGATGAGGAACTCTTCATGGAGACTGCGGAAGCACAGCTGACCATCCTGCGCCGTGTCATGGACCGTTGGAAGACCGCCGTCGATGCACATGAGCCGCAGCAGGTGGCAGGGTGTTTCACGGAGGACGCGATCTTCCAGGGACTTCGGCCCTACAGCGTCGGACGCCCCGGGATTGCCGAGTACTACGACTCCCAGCCACTCGGGCTGGTGGCCGACTACGAGGTACTCGAAATCCGTACCCTCGCCGAAGATGTCCTGCTCGGTTACCTCAGCGTCGCTTTCCCCTTCACCGACCGGCCGGCCATTCCGGTCACTCTCACGGTCGTGCTCCGTCGTATGGACGGTGAGTGGTGCATCGGCCACTACCGGGTCAGCAGGCGTGACTGACCGGTTCCCGGACTGAGTGGGGGATGTGACGACGTCACCGCCGAGCATCTGGGTGGTCGGCACCACTGACCTGTGCTGTGGACGAGCGGAGTGATGTGGCCGTGCCCATGACTCCGCCCGATCCACCGACGGCCTGCTGCCTCCCGTGCGACGGGGAGGCAGCAGGCCGTCATGATGTGCGCGCCATCTCCGCGCGGCGCCGGGCTTCAGCGAGCGGCTGCCGCAGGAGCGGTCGCCTTGCGGGCGCGGTAGGCGGCTGCCTTGAACTTGTTCCCGCAGGAGGTCATGCCGCACCACTGCCGGCGCACACCACGTGAGCGGTCGACGTAGACGCGAGTGCACTCAGGATTGCCGCACTCCTTCATCAGGGGCACATCCGGACCGCTGAGCAGTTCAATGGCATGCCGGGCGACGGTGGACAGGGCTTGTTCGTGGGTCGCCTCGGTCCAGCGTCCGGTCGGTGTGAGCTGAGGCGCTGCCGAAGGTTTGCGCGCGGCGCCGTTCAGCAGGCGCAGGGCCTTCTCGTCGTACTCCTGACCGAAGCGGCGGGCCGTGCTCAGGTCGTAGATCGCCTCCTGCACATCCTTGGCGTGTTGGACGTCGGCGTCGTCGGCGGGGTCGATCCGGTCAACGAGTCCGGACTCCAGGTACCAGGCGTCCAGCCGGTCCGGCGTCGCGAACATCTCGAAGCGCACCGAGCGTCGCGCGCGCAGGGTCGCGGCGAAGTCGAGGGCGGGGTTGCCACAGACGAAGACATGAGCGTGATGCACGTCACCGTTTTGGCGGGTTACTTACATGGCGACAAGAGCCCCCATTCCCTGACGGCTGAGCCGACGGCCCGGTGTAGCTGTGCAGTTCATCCCGTCCAGACGCCTGTCGTTGACGCCGTCCGGAGGGCCATGCCAGTATCGTCACCACTTGAACCGGTGATATTCTCGGGGTCGGCGCAAGTCCAGGACTTGAGCAGCCTGTGCCGACACGACGCATCCGGAGCGAACGCTCCGGTCCCTGCCCGTAGTTGTCACCGGCCCATCCGTGCAGTCCCGGGCTTCCCGTCCCTCGCAGAGCAGACGCGGGCCGCGCGGTGGCGGACGACGTCTCCGTTACGGCGGACACCACCTTCGGCTGCATGAACGCGACCGTCATCAACGACGCGCGTGCCTGGAGCAGTTGCGACATCGCAGGAGGACGGAACATGGCAGAACAGCCGAGGCGGAACACCGACGGCGCACCGGTGGGGCGGCGCGCCATGCTGGGCATGCTCGCCGCGGGTGCCGCGGGCCTCGCCGCCGCTCCCTATCTGCAGCGGGGCTGGGAAGGGTTCCTGGGTGCCGCTTCCCAAGTCGACGCGACGGGTTTGACCGGGTTGCTGCCCAATCCGGGCGGCTTCCGGTACTACAGCGTCGTCGGCTCGGTACCGCGCAAGGACGAGACGAACTACGAACTCCGGATCGACGGCCTGGTCGACCGGCCGAAGACCTACACCCTGCCCGAGCTGCGCGCCATGCCCCAGACACGAGTCGTTGCCGACGTCCTCTGCACGGACGGATGGCGGGTGGACGACACGCCCTTCGAGGGCGTGAAGCTCGCGGACCTCCTCGACGCCGCCGGAGTGCGTTCCGAGGGCGCGGCCATCCGGTTCAAGTGTTTCGACGGCGTTTACACCGAAAGCCTCACCCTCGAGCAGGCACGTCGCTCGGACGTCCTGGTTGCACTGAACATGCAGGACAAGCCCATCACCCACGAGCACGGAGGGCCGGTGCGCCTCTACGTGGCTCCCATGTACTTCTACAAGTCGGCCAAGTGGCTGTCCGGCATCACGGTCACCAAGAAGGTCGTCCCCGGCTACTGGGAGGAGCGCGGTTATGCGGTCGACGGCTGGCTCGACGACGCCGACCGGGGCAATGCAACAGCCTGAGCGGAGCGGGCGCATGCGCCGGTTCAGCCCGGCCGAACGCATGGTCCACCGGGCGACCGGCTGGCTCATGCTGATCTGCCTGGTCACCGCGGCCTGCTTGTATCTCGGCCCGCTGGCCCAACTCGTCGGCCGCCGCCACCTCATGGCCACCGTCCACGAGTGGTCGGGCATCTGTCTGCCGATCCCCTTCCTGCTCGGGCTCTTCTCCCGGGACTTCCGCGCGGACCTGAGCCGGCTGAACCGCTTCGCGGTGTACGACCGACGGTGGCTGAGGGCTGCTCGCAGACGGCTCACGTCGCCGGAGGCCCGCCCAGCCGGGAAGTTCAACGCGGGTCAGAAGCTCTTTGCGGGTTGGATCGCCGGCGTGGTGCTGGTGATGATGTTCACCGGACTTCTTATGTGGTTCATGGACCTGCTGCCGTTCATCTCCCGCACGAGCGCCATCTTCATCCACGACTGCCTCGCCTGGGCGATCACGATCGTTCTGATCGGGCACATGCGCAAGGCGTACCAGGATCCCGAGGCGCGGCTCGGGATGCGTACGGGATACGTGAGCCGGTCCTGGGCGGCGCGGCACCACTCCAAGTGGGTGCGGCACGACGACGCGGATACTGCGGCCCACGAGAGGGACAGCGGCTGACATTGCGGTCGATCACCCAGTGGCTCCTGGCCCAGGTCCACCGTCCGCATGTGGGCACGTCGACGTGCACGTGCCACCGATGAGCCGGACATGTCCCGGCGCAGGGCGGGAACGAGGTGTGAAAGGGGCCGCACCTCCGCTCACATGCGCGGTGACCTGGCTGCCAGGACCGGTCCAATCCGTCGGCGCGGCCGGACCGGCGCCGCAGGTTGGTGACCGTTGCAGGAGCCGTCCTCCCGGACAGAGCCGGTGCGGTGATGGCCAGTCGTTCCGCTGTCCTGTGAGTGCGTCTCCGGCTAGTGCTCTGACCGCATAGGTTCGCCGGGTCGGTGGTCCGGGCGGTTGGATGTGCGGTGACGTTCGATCCGACTGCTGGGGGTGCGGTGGCTGAGCCTGTCCGTGTGCGCAGGTTGACCGACCAGGAGGGGCAGAAGCTGCAGCAGATCGTGCGCCGGGGAAGCACCAGTTCGGTGCGGTTTCGGCGCGCGATGATGCTGCTGGCTTCTGCGGGCGGGAACCGGGTGCCGGTGATCGCGAAGCTGGTACAGGCCGATGAGGACACCGTCCGCGATGTGATCCACCGGTTCAACGAGATCGGCCTGGCCTGTCTGGACCCTCGGTGGGCGGGAGGCCGTCCCCGCCTGCTCAGCCCTGACGACGAGGACTTCGTCGTCCAGACGGCCACCACCCGCCCGACCAAGCTCGGCCAGCCCTTCACCCGCTGGTCGATCCGCAAACTCGCCGCTTACCTGCGGAAAGTGCACGGCCGCGTGATCCGGATCGGCCGGGAGGCGTTACGGTGCATGCTCGCCCGCCGCGGCGTCACCTTCCAGCGCACCAAGACGTGGAAGGAGTTGCCCGACCCCGAGCGCGACGCCAAGCTCGACCGCATCGAGGAGGTGCTGGAGCGCTTCCCGGACCGCGTGTTCGCATTTGATGAGTTCGGTCCGCTCGGCATCCGGCCCACCGCCGGGTCGTGCTGGGCTGAGCAGGGCCGGCCCGAGCGGCACCCCGCGACCTACCACCGCACCCACGGAGTTCGCTATTTCCACGGCTGCTACTCGGTCGGCGACGACACCCTGTGGGGCGTCAACCGCCGCAAGAAGGGCGCTGCGAACACCCTGGCCGCGCTCAGATCAATCCGCGCGGCCCGCCCGGACGGCGCCCCGATCTACGTCATCCTGGACAACCTGTCCGCCCACAAGGGCGAGCAGATCCGGCGCTGGGCGAAGAAGAACCGGGTCGAGCTGTGCTTCACCCCGACCTATGCGTCCTGGGCCAACCCGATCGAGGCCCACTTCGGACCGCTGCGGCAATTCACCGTCGCCAACTCCCACCACCCCCACCACACCATCCAGACTCGGGCCCTGCATGCCTACCTGCGCTGGCGCAACACCAACGCCCGCCACCCGGACGTCCTCGCGGCCCAGCGCAAGGAACGTGCCCGGATCCGCAGCGAGAAGGGCATCCGCTGGGGCGGCAGACCCATCACCGCCGCGGCCTGAACGAACGAACAGCACAGCCGCACCACAACCTGCCTTGCGAGGAGCACTGCATGGACCACCAAGACGTTCAGGCCGCCGTGGCGGAGATGCTGGAGGTTCTGGGGCCTCGCACGGGCGAGGACTGGACGGTTTCGGCCGGCCCGCTGGAGTGGAGCTGCCAGCAGACGGCCGCGCACATCGGCCACGACCTGCTGGCCTACGCGGGCCAGCTCGCCGCGAGCCCGGCCGACGCCTACCTCCCCTTCGATCTGCGTGTGCGACCCACCGCCTCGCCTGCCGAGGTGCTGCAGGTGGCCGCCGCCTGCGGCGGGCTACTCGGCAGCGCGCTGGCCACCGCCGACCGGTCCCTGCGGGCCTGGCACTGGGGCCCGTGCGATCCGACGGGGTTCGCGGCGATGGGCGTCGCCGAGATCCTGCTGCACACCAACGACATCACCCGCGGATTGGGCGTGGACTGGCTGCCGCCGGCACCGCTATGCGCGGCCGTGCTCGACCGACTGTTCCCCGACGCCCCGCCCGGCGAGCCCGTCCGAGTGCTGCTGTGGTGCACCGGACGCGGGGACCTGGACGGTCTACCCCGCCGGACGTCGTGGGTGTGGAAGGCGGCACTGCTCGACTGAGCGCACTCAACTCGGTGAACCTATGCGGTCACAACACTAGATCCATACGGAGGTCGGGCTAATACTCCAGTTGCACTTCGCTATTGCCGCCGGTCAGGGGCCGGTTTCTGAGCATACTCAGCTGACGCCTCGTCATGTGGCGGGAGTTCGTGACCGGCGGTCCTCAATCACTGTTGTTCTGATCGTGCAAGATGATGTGTGCCCTGGCGTGTGGGCGGGAGAGCTGGACGAGGTGCTGTTGCGGGTTGGCCACCGGTTCGGCCGAGCCGATTCGGCTGGTGCGTTCGCCGAACGGGTGAGGGCGGCGCCTTCGGTGAGGCCGTCCGCGGTGTCTATTCGGCGAGGCGGCGGCCGAGGTCGAGTTCCACGCCGTCGGGGCGCTGGAGTCCGCGCTCGAACAGGGAGCGGACGCGGTGGGCGTTCTCAGGGCGTCCGGAGGTCTGGAAGAACGCCTGCAGGCCGGCGCCGTAGGACTCCTCGGTCGGCAGGGATTCGACGTCCACCAGGGCCTTGGTCCGGGCCACAGCGGTCTTGTCGAAGCCGGCGATGCGGCGGGCGAAGCCGTCGACGAACTGCTCCAGTCCGCTCTCCGGCACGACGCGGTTGACGTAGCCGTACGCCGCCGCCAGCTCGGCGGGGAAGTCGTCGGCGCCCAGCAGGATTTCGAGGGCTCGCCCTCGGCCCACGAGGCGGGGCAGTCGGCCGGTGGGATTGCCGCCGGGCACCGAACCGACGCCGACCTCGAACTGCCCGAGGACGGCGCCCGGTCCGGCGAAGCGGATGTCGGTGGCGAGGACGAACTCACTGCCGGCGCCACGGGCGCGGCCGTTGATTTCGCTGATGGTGGCGGCAGGTACCTTCCCGAGCCGGTACAGGTTGTCGGCGAACGGGTGGAGACCTGAGGGGGCCGGCTTCATCGCGGCCACGCGGGTCCGGTCGGCCAGCATGTCCCAGTGCGCCATGAAGAAGTCCGGGTTGGCGCTGCGGAAGACGACGACCGTCAGATCGGGGGCCTGCTCGATACGGGTGATCAGCTCCGCGAGCTGTTCGATGGTGTCGGGGTCGATCAGGTTGATCTCACCGTTGGAGAAGGTCACCCTCCAATAGGACGGGCTGACTTCTTCGACGGCGAACTGCTGGTGCGTGCTCATGGGAGTTCCTTCGGGTGCTGGTGCGCCGCTGTCCGGTGGAAGCGGTGTCGGGGAGTGGAGGTGGTCGGGGGGCGGTGGCCGTCACGCCCCGGACGGGTGGTCGAGACCGGGCAGGTACTGCCCCATGTGCATCTCGAAGTCGCCGGGCCGGCCCAGGCCCTGTTCCTGTGCGGCGTCGATCCGCTGCCGGCCGGCCGGGCGGCGGAGGCCCAGAACGCGCGGCTCGTGCAGGCCTGGAGGTCGTGGGCGGGGAGCGAGACCTCACCGACGAAGGCCTTCACCTCCGTGAGCGCGGCCTTGTCGAACGAGGCGATCCGCACCGCCATGTCGGCGACGAATCCGTCGAGGGCGGCGTCCGGGACCGACCGGTTGACATAGCCGTAGCGCTCGGCGAGGTCGGCGTCGTAGTCCTGGCCGGTGAGCATGATTTCCAGCGCCCGGCCGCGTCCGGTGAGGAAGGGCAGACGGTGGGTGGGGGCGCCGCCCGCCACCAGCCCTAGACCGATCTCAGGCTGGGACAGCACCGCGTGCTCCCGGCTGGCGAAGCGCATGTCGCAGGCCAGGGCGAACTCACTGCCCGCGCCCCGTGCACGCCCCCGGATCTTGGCGATCGACACGAACGGGCCCTCCGCGATCCGTGCCAGCACGTCGAGCCATGCCGACAGGCCCGTGGGCGCCGTCGACGTAGCGCTCCGGGACGGCGCCGCTGCGATGTCGTAATGCGCCAGGAAGAAGTCAGGAACCGCACTGTTGAAGACCACCACGCGTACCTCGGGGTCCTGCTCCAGTGCGCCAAGACGCTGCTGTGCGTTAACGGTGACCTCCGAGGAGCGGGTACCTGAAACCTGTCTGCCAATCTAGCACCTGGATTGGGAATGCCGTCTCAGCGGTAGGCTGGCGGCATGCCGAACAGAAGTCAGCAACCCGCCGCAGGTCAGACGCGTTGCTCGATCGGCCGCGCCCTGGAGATGGTCGGCGACCGGTGGAGTCTGCTGATACTGAGGGAGGCGCTGAACGGGGCGACGCGTTTCTCGGACTTCCGGGACCGTCTGCACGTGGCGAGCGACGTTCTCACGCAGCGGCTCGGCGTGCTGGTGGACGGTGGAGTACTGGACAAACGGCCCTACCGCGAGGCGGGCAGCCGGTCGCGGATGGCCTACCACCTGACTCCCGCAGGGCGGGATCTCGTCGTGGTCTTCGGCGCCCTGCAGCAGTGGGGCGACCGGTACTGCCCGCACCCCGACGGTCCGCTGGTACGCCGGGGCAGCAGGACGAGTGGCCGCGCCCTGCGGGTCGCCTTTGTCGACGAGGAAGGCAGGGAGACGCCGCTCGACGACGTCGACCTGGGCGCTCCGATGGATGCAGTGGAGGCGGGCGACCCGCCCCGTGGCATGGCAGAGTAAGGGGGCCGGACGCTACGCAGCGCAAGTTGCCGGCCCCGGATCCGACGGAGTCCGGTCGGAGCGCGTCAGGGTGAGAAACGTGTGCGGCATCGCGGTTCGGCGCACCGACCGCGCACATCCCCGTCCCTGTCGCCTGCGACGCCGCTCCCCTCCGGCTACCGCGGGAGGGGACCGGATCACGGCAAGGCCCTGCGGGCGAGGGCACGCCGGGCCCACCGCACGGGCCGGGAAACCGCAGCCGGCTATGTCGCGGTGAAGCCGTGGAACGCCTCGACGAAAGGTCAGATCAGACCGGCCCGGTAAACGAGCAGGGCGATCTGGACGCGGTTGTTCACGTCGGGCCTGCGGCCTCTGCCGGCCGCCGACCCCGCCGGAGAAACAGGCCTCGGTGGCATGCCAGGCGAAGGCCTCCCCGGAGTGGTCCAGACAGGGCAGCCTCGCCGGCGTCTGGAGCAACGCAGCCGCCTTCAAGTACAGGGACCCGTAGACGGCGCGTTCCAAGGCACGTGCGTTGACTCGAGCGACGGCGGCATAGAGGGGCTTCAGGCCGTCGACCTGGGGGTCGCCGTCGAGCAGTTCGGCGGCATGGAGCAGGAACGTGACGTCGAGCGGGTACGGCTCCGGACGGCTCACGCGGCGTGACCCCGTCCCCGTTCCTGACGTTCCAGCTGCAGCCGTGCCTCGTGCTCGGCCGCCCGCTGCTCGGCGTCGGGGTCCAGGCTGCTCGGCTCGACTGCGAAAGCCGCGCCGCTACGGGCCATCGACGTCTTGAACCCCTCCAGAAACCGCTGTTCCACGGCGGTAGCCCGAGTGTAGGCCGCCGACAGAATGTACTCCTGCATGCTGACGCCCTCCTGACGCGCGGCAGCCGCGATGGCAGCCAGTTGTTCGGGGTCGGGGAAGCGCAGGTTCATCGCCTTGGGCTCTGCAGACATGACACTCGTGGTGCCGGCGGTACCGCTCATCCTGTCCAGTGTTCAGTGCTCCCGCCCCTGGGGCGACCGGGCAAGGCGACGTGCGCACTCATCTCGTCCGGATGATCTCGGTGCAGGGGCCCGCCGCCACCCCTCGACAGCGCGGCGGGTGGAGTCAGTCGAAGGTCAGCTCGACCACCCGAGCGGCCTTGCACGGACCGGACCGGGGGCACTGCGGTGAGCAACGTTTCGGCGCTTCCGCGCCAGGAGAGGCGCCGGCACTGGCCCCTGTGGCAACCGCGACCGGTCGGCAGTCGCCTTCGCGGGTCGAGTGCGCATCGGCGCGCGCACCCCGTTGTTGCCGACGAGCACACGAATGCACCACAGGCGAGGACCGCATGCTGCATTCGGCATCTGGCGTTCGCCCCAATCGGGCAGTCACGACAGGGTATTCGGCGACCGGCTACCTACGCTCACCGACCCCCAGTCATCCTCACCCTGCCCCGGACCGTGCGGGACCATGAGCGTCACCAGTTTGGCAGGTGACGAAAGCATTGCCACACTCTCACTAGTTCAACCGGTGGCGCACCGAAGTGTGACGCCCTGTCATGAAGAGAAGGCAAAAATGGATCTGAAACTCGAAGTTGTCGTACTGCCCGTCGCCGACGTCGACCGGGCCAAAGCCTTCTACGAGAAGGCAGGATTCCGCCTGGACGTCGACTACGTCGGCGACGACAGCTACCGCGTGGTTCATCTGACGCCTCCGGGCTCGCAGTGCTCCATCCTCTTCGGCACCGGGGTCACCACGGCCGCACCGGGCTCGGTGCAGGGCCTGCACCTCATCGTCTCGGACATCGAGGCTGCCCACGCGGACCTCGTCGACCGGGGCATCGAGATGGGCGAGATCTTCCACGACGCGGGTGGGGTGTTCCACCGCGGCACGGAAGAGGGACGAGTCAGTGGCCCGCACCCCGAGCGCGCCAGCTACGGCTCGTTCGCCGCCTTCAGCGACCCGGACGGCAATGGGTGGGTGCTGCAAGAGGTGACGACCCGGCTTCCCGGCCGGTGATCACGCGTCCGCCCGTCGGGCACGGCCGCATACACACCAGCTCCGGCCGACTCGCCCCGGCGAAGGCCGGAGCACCGCACCGGTGACAAGAGCAGCCAAGGACGGCACGCGGGTAGGTGGACCGCTCCATGCGCCGAGCGGTCGCCGGTGATTCTCCACTCCAACCAGATGACCGATCATCTGGATTCCGTGACCCGAAGTGACAGATGCCACGCCTGAGGGGCGGACAGGCTGGGTGTCGGGCGACAGACGGCACCGGACTGCTATCCGCACATGCCCGAGGACCCATGTATCTCTTGGTCGTGCCCCGCCCGTCCCGTACGACTGGCCGCCCCGCGCGGCGACTTCGCCGCTCTGCGAGCCGAACCCTCGGACCGACCGCACCGCGGCACCGTTCTGCTGCTGCCCGGCCACACGGGCAGCAAGGAGGAGTTCGTTCCCCTGCTCCCGTACCTGGTCGACGTCGGCTACCGGGCGATCGCGGTGGACGCCCGCGGGCAGTACGAGACGGACGACCCGGACGACGAGGCCGCCTACCGGCAGAAGGCGTTGGCCATGGATGTGCTGGCCCAGGCGGAAACCCTCGGTGAACCGTGCACCTGCTGGGTCACTCGATGGGCGGTCATCTCGCCAGGGCGGCGGTACTGTCGGATCCCCGGCCATTCGTGTCCCTCACGCTGCTGTCCTCGGGGCCGGCCGAAGCGGGTCGACTTCGGCAGTCGGAGTTGAAGCTGCTCCTGCAGGCACTCGAGACCATGACGATGGCACAGGTATGGGAGGCGCTGGGGGAGAGGCGGCACATACATGCATCGGCCGAGGAGGCCGAACACCTGCGCTCGCGCTGGCTGCGCACACATGTTTCCCACCTGCGAGTGGTGGGACGGCAGCTCCTGACCGAACCGGACCGGACACCGGAACTGGCAGCCGTGGAGTCGCTGCCCAAACATGTCGTGTACGGCGATGCCGAGGACACCTGGACGCTGTGGCAACTGGAGGACATGGCCGCTCGGCTGAGGGCGCACCGGACGCTCCTGTCGGGTGCCGGACATTCGCCCAATCTCCAGCTCCCCGCCGAAACCGCGGCGGGCCTGATTGCCTTCTGGTCCCGACTTCCTCGAGCCTGAGCCCCGCCGCACGCGGGCACCGGGACCGGCCGGAAGCAGGCTCCGCCGGCCCGGGCATCGGCCGTGTGCCTGGCGGACGGCGCTGCCGAACGTGGTCACGTGCGCTGCGCCGACCGCTGGTCGGCGACTCTCAGTGCAGGGTGATGGGCAGGTCCAGCGAGACCGTTTTGCCCTGCCCGTTGGGGGAGCTGTTCCACTCTCCCACCAGTGACTCGACGATCAGCATGCCACGGCCGTGCTCTGCTCGGGCGTTCTCCTCCTCGGTCAGTGACAGGGGGGAGGGAATGGGTGGGTTGCTGTCCGAATCCCGCACCTCCAGCCGCAGGTGATCCGCGAAAGCGCGCAGACGAACGTCCACATCACTGCCGGCATGGATGAGCGCATTGGTGACGATCTCCGAGACGACCAGTTCGAGGGCGTCCGACATGTCCTGCAGGCCCCAGGAACCCAGATGCTCGTGCACGAACATGCGGGCCGTTCGCACCCCGCGCAGATCGCGGCGCTGAATGTGCAGTCCAGCCACCCGGGGCTCGCCTTCACCTCGCGCACCTTCGTACAGCGCCAGCAGCACGGCGGCGTCGTCGCGACGCTGCTGCGCTGGGCAGACCTCGGTGATGATCAGATCGGCCAGTTGCTCCAGATCGGGTGTGGACCCGCTGTCGCCGGAGCCGAGCAGCGTCTGGGCGCAGGCCTGCGGATCGGCTGAGTGCCAGTCGGCAAGCCCGTTCGTGTACAGCATGAGGACCGAACCGGACTCGAGAGTGTGCTCGCGTCCCTGGTAAGGATCCGCAGTGGAGACGCCCAGAGGTACGTTGGCCGGAGCGTTCAGGACACGAATGCTCCCGTCGGGTGCCCGCACCAGGGGAGCGGGGTGCCCGGCCAGGGCCACCTCGGCGGTGCCGTCCATGGTGTCCAGCGCGACGACGCAACAGGTCATCGTCAGATCGGTGCCCAGAGTGGCGAGGAGACCGCCGGTCCGGTCGATCACTGCGGAGGGACGGTGTCCCTCGGTGGCGTAGGAGGCCATCGCGGTGCGCACCTGTCCCATGACGGCGGCGCTCTCCATGGTGTGCCCTTCCACATCGCCTACGACCAGCACAGCGCGGTCACCGGGCAGCGTGATCACGTCGTACCAGTCACCCCCCACCTGAGAGGTGACGCCGGCGGGCCGGTACCGCGCCGTGATGGCCAGCCGCGGCGGGTTCGGGAGCTGGGACGGCAGGAGGAACCGCTGCAGACATTCGGCCACCGCCCGCTGTCGCGCGCTCAGTTCGACGCGCTCCACGGCCGCTCCCAGCAACCCCGACATCATGCCGAGCAGGGCCCTCTCCTCGGGTGGGAAATCACGCGTCCCGGAGAACGTCAGACAGCAGACCCCGACGACCTGCCTGCTGCCGGAGAGCGGCAGGTCGACGAACTGTCCGTCGCCGGTGAGCGGCAGGTAGGCCTCGGTTCGTGGTCGGTCCGGGTTGAGGAGGCCGGGACCCGACAGTTCGTCGTCGCAGATGAACAGCGGGCGTCCGCGGAAGGCCTCGGCTGCCGGAATCCGTTCGTCCAGCCCCGCACCGTGCAGGCCCCGGACCAGGTCCGAGGAGTCACCGCTGTGTCCGAGGACCCACAGTCGGCCCTCGCTCGCCGAGACCAGTACCAGGGCTCGGGCCCGCAGCGGGGACATGACCCAGTACTGGGCCGCGCCCACGACGTCGTCCATGGTCGTGGCCCGGTTGAGCAGGTCGGCCAGACGGCGCAGCGGGTACATCATGCTCGTACCCGCGGACCCGGGGACGCTGCGCACCCCCCAGCCAGGTGTGCGCACACTGGTGTCGACGTCGGCGTCCGGCGGGACCAGCATAGGCATCGGGCCGGCGGCGACGGTGACGCCGTCATCGACGAGCTTCCTCAGAGCCCTGGCGAGCTCGCCTCCGATGTCTTCCAGTGCCGCGCGATCGGCGGGCGAATAGGAGCCGCCGGTTTCCAGCCGGAGTACGGTGAGGGCGCCGAAACGCCGATCCCCGACGGTGACGGGGGCCGAGGCGGCGGCGTAGGGATAAGGAAGCGCGTGCTTCTGGGCAGGGTCGGCAGGATCCGGATCCATCAGAACGGCCGCTCTCCCCGACTTCCAGGCACGTGCTGTGGCGGCAGTCGAGTCCAATCCCATCCGTCCGGGAAACGTGAAGAACGAGGGCGGGCTGCCGCCGGCCAGGGCGAGCCGGAGTTCGCCGCGGCGCTCGTCCAGCAGGTACACCGCTGCTGCCACAGCCCTCAGCTGCTGCCTGGCCTTGCGAGCCGCGCGGTGGAGGACCTCCGCGAGTTCCGTGCCGTGGAGGCCCCCGGGCTCGCCGCTGCGGTGCCAGCCCGCCTCCGGATGGCTGCTCGTCACGAGACGGCTCCCTCCAGCGAAGCGCTGGGTCTTAAGAGGATTTATCGCACTTGAGTGCAAAGCAATTATTTGACGCACCGTGGCTCCACGCGAGCCCGGCACTCGCTTACGGAAGACCTCGGCGACCTATATCCCCCTCAAGATCAACCAGGCCGGCGTCGTCCCGGTCATTTTCGCCTCGTCGGTCCTCTACATTCCCGCGTTGATCGCCCAGTTCTCCCATTCGACCGCGGGCTGGGCGGCCTGGATCACCGGTAACTTCGTCAGGGGGGACCATCCCTATTACGTGGCCGCATACTTTCTGCTGATCGTGTTCTTCGCCTTCTTCTACGTGGCGATCACGTTCAACCCCGAGGACGTGGCGAACAACATCCGGCAGGCCGGAGGTTTCGTCCCGGGTATCCGGGCGGGCCGGCCCACCGCCGAGTACCTGAACTACGTCCTGAATCGGCTGACCTGGCCGGATCGCTGTACCTGGGGCTGATCACGGTGGTCCCCACCGTTGCCTTCGCGAGTTTCGGTGGCGCCAATCAGCTCACCGGGACGAGCATCCTGATCATCGTCAGCGTCGGGCTGGAGACGGTCAAGCAGATCAACAGTCAGATCGAGCAGCACAGCTACGAGGGGTTCCTGCGCTGATGTCCGTCGGCGGAACTGTCAGGTCCCCGATCGGACCCTGCTGATCGCCCGGCCCCGCTCCGACTCGGGGAAGCGGTCGATCATGGCGCGCAGTTCTGCGGCGCTGACGTCGGCTCCGAACGGTTCGGTTCCCGGTTCCAGCCGTACGCCGTCGGCGAGCGTTCCGGCGATCACGGGGTCGAAGCCCAAAGCGTTGACCAGGTGGGCGACCACAGCCCGGTCGTCGGGGTCGTCCCCGGCGATGGCGATCGCCTTGCGGCCGACCGCGCCGACGGGCCGGGCCTCGTCCTCGAGGTCGTGATAACCCATGTGGTTGAACGCCTTGACCACGCGCGAGTCCGGCAGGTGGTCCCGCACGATCTCGCTCGTGGAGGTACGCGGGTCGGTCAGGTCGTCGCGTACGCCGTCCGTCTCCCACCAGTAGTTCATCGCGTCGACGACCAGCTTGCCGCGCAGCGGCTCCACCGGGATGCTGCGGTACTTGCCCAAGGAGAGTGCCAGGATCGCGATGTCCGCCCCGTCCGCGGCCTCGGCCGCGGTGACCGCGACGGCGCCCGGGGTGAGGACCTCCACGGTGAGGGCGATGTCCGCCGCCGGTCCCGATCCGGCGATCAGCACGCGGAAACCGTTCGCGACGGCCAGCCGCGCCAGTACGGTGCCGACCTTTCCGGCGCCCAGGATGCCGATCGTGCGGATGCCTCTCGTGTCCATGCCGTTTCCTTTCGCGGCTCAGTCGGCCAGCATCTCGCGGACCATGGGGATCACCTTCGTGCCGTACAGCTCGACCGCCCGGAGGCGGGCGCTGATCGGCTGCGAGCCAGCGGTGTAGAGCAAGTCGAACCTGCGCGCACCGAGTGCGCGCATGGAGCGGGCCATCTTGCGCGCGACCGTCTCGGGCGAGCCGATGTACAGGGAGCCGCGCTCGATCTCGGACTCGAACTCGTGCCGCCGGATCGGCGGCCAGCCCCGCAGCGCCCCGATGCGGTCGCGGATCTCCCGGTAGTGCGGCCAGAACACCTCGCGGGCCTCCTCGTCGGTGTCGGCGACGAAGCCGGGTGAGTGCATACCCACCGGGTGGGCGGTGGTGCCGAACTTCGCCGCCGCACGCCGGTAGAGGTCCGTGTAGGGGGCGAACCGCTCGGGTGAGCCGCCGATGATGGCGAGCATGAGCGGGAAGCCGTAGTAGGCGGTGCGGACGACCGACTGGGGGGAACCGCCGACACCGACCCAGGTGGTCAGGTGCCCGGACTCGGTGGTGGGGAAGACCTCGGCGTTCTCCAGCGGTGCCCGCACGGTGCCCTGCCAGGTGACGGGCTTCTCCTTGAGCAGTCGCGCGAAGAGTTCGAGCTTCTCGTCGAACAGCGTGTCGTAGTCGCTCAGGTCGTAGCCGAACAGGGGGAACGACTCCGTGGAGGAGCCGCGGCCGAGGATGATCTCGGCCCGGCCGCCGGACAGCGCGTCGACCGTTGCGAAGCGCTGGAACACCCGGACCGGATCGTCGGAACTCAGCACCGTCACGCCGGAGGACAGACGGATGCGCCGGGTGCGCGTGGCGATGCCGGCGAGCACGGTCTCGGGGGTGGAGACCGCGTACTCCGGCCGATGGTGCTCGCCCAGTGCGAGGACGTCGACGCCCAGGTCGTCGGCGAGGACGGCTTCCTCGACCAGCTGCCGGATCGCCCTCGCGTGGGTGACCAGAACACCGGAGTCGTCCTCGGGCACCTCGCCGAAGGTGTCGAGACCGAAAACGAGATCAGACATGGGAGGGCTCCTTGGCGAGCAGTTCCCTGACCCGCGGGGCGACTTCGCGGCCCAGCAGTTCGATCGTGCGAGCGCGGGCCTGGCGGGGCAGGTGCAGGATGTCGTACTTGAGGTCGAAGCGGCTGAGGTGCAGATCGCGTGCCACCTGGACCATCTTGCGGGCCACGGTTTCCGGGGAGCCGACGAAGAGCGCGCCTCGGCCGAGTTCGTCCTCGTACCGCTTCCGGGTCGGCTTGTAGAAGCCCCGCTCCTCCGCGAGCGAGGCCACGAGCGGCCTCCAGTACTCCCACCAGGTCTCGATCGCCTCCTCGTCGGTGTCGGCGACGAGTCCCAGGGAGTGCTGGCCGACGGGCTGGGGGTCGTGTCCGAACTGCCGCAGTGCCCGGTGGTACAGATCGACGTGGCCGGCGAACCGCTGAGGCCGGCCACCGATGACGGCCATCATGAGAGGCAACCCGTAACGGGCCGCCCGCATGACGGAGTTGGGACTGCCGCCCACGCCGATCCAGGTGGGTATGCCACCTTCGCGCATCCGGGGGCGCAGCCGCTGTCCGACGAGCGGTGCCCGGTACGCGCCGGACCACGTCACCGTCTCCTCCCGCTGCAGCCGCATGAAAAGCTCCAACTTCTCCTCGAACAACTGCTCGTACTCCGCGAGGTCGTAGCCGAACAGCGGAAAGGACTCCGTGGCCGACGCGCGGCCGAGCACGAGCTGGGCCCGGCCGTTCGACACGGCGTCCAGCGTCGAGAAGTCGTGATAGAGCCGCACGGGGTCGTTGGTGCTCAGCACGGTCACCGAGGTGCCGAGGCGGATGCGTTCCGTGACCGTGGCCATGGCGGACAACAGGACGGGCGTGGCGCTGTCGAGGTGGTCGGGCCGGTAGTGCTCGCCGATGCTGAAGACGTCCAGCCCGGAGGCTTCGGCGAGCTTCGCCTCCTCGACGAGCAGCCGGACGGTCTCGGCGCCGTCCAGCGTCCGGCCGCCGTCCGTGGCGACCTCGCCGAACGAGTTCAGGCCGAATTCGAAGGCCGGGGCCTTCATGTCTCCTCCTCGGGCGGCTGCACGGGCGGCAGGGCCGACCGTAACTTGTTTGACGAGGCAAGCATCAAGCCCGGTGCTTGATATGTCAAATACATAGTTGCTTGACGTGGCAACTATATTTATACTTGCTTCGTCAATTAAGCGAGGTGGCCAACCGTGGAAGCCCACGCCATGAGCAAGCCTGGAGCCGCCGCCCCGGCGGCGTTCATTCGCGCGAAGAGCGGCCGTCGCCGCGACGTCCACGCGCAAGAGGCGCCCCTGCCCAGGATTCTGCGGCACGCGGCTACCGGGGCCGCAGCGGCCGCACTGCTCCACGCCGCACTTCTGGGGGTCTCCGGACCCGATCCTTACCCGAACCTCGCCTGGATGGACACGGCGGAGGCCATGTCCTCCCTCTACATCCTCGCTCCCTGGCCTTTGACGGCTCTGGTCCTGCTGTGGCTCGCGCATCAGCGGCCGGTGGTCTATGCCCGTGCCGCCCTCGCTTTGCTGCTGACCAGCGGGGCGGGGCTGGCCTACGCCTGCTGGGCTCCCCTGGAAAAGCTGCCGGCGCACGAGGGCAGTCTCATCCGGGAGTACCTGGCGCTGCCAGGCGCGCTCACGGGCTGGTACCTGGTCATGGCGCTGGCGGTCGTGACCGCCGTCCCGTCGGCCCGCACACGCATCACCGTCGGGGTGGCGGCGCTGAGCGCGGTCGTGATATCAGTCCTGGCCTCCTCCCACCCCTGGCTCGCCGCCGCGTCGGCCGCGGGGATACCCTTGTTGACCTGGTTCGTCGCGGGACGGCTCCCGGGACAGGACACTGGGCGCCGCCGCCCCGCGGACGCCTGGGATCCACAGTGGCGGGGGGGTTCCCGCGCGGTCTCGTGAATCCGGGACACCGGCCCGAGTCACCGCCCCCGTGCCCTCGCGGCAGGCGGGCTGACGACCGTGCACCTCAACGCCGTGATCGAGGCGGCCGGCTGGTGGTCGTACGTCGTGGTGTTCGTCCTGACGGCCGCCGAGACCAGCGCCTTCCTCGGACTGCTGGTGCCCGGGGAGACGGCCGTTCTCCTGGCAGCGGCCATCGCCGGGCAGGGCGGTCTGCACGCCCCGCTGCTCGCGGCCGCCGTCGTGGCGGGCGCCGTCACCGGCGACAACCTCGGCTTCGCCCTGGGCCGCCGGTGCGCACGCCGGCTCGGCCCGCGCCGGACAACGAAAATCGGCCACCGCCACCGCGACGGACGGGCCCGGGCCTTCTTCACCCACCACAGCGGGGCAGCGGTGTTCACGGGCACGTTCATCGGCTTCGCGCGTACCTTCCTGCCCTTCGTCGCCGGCTCGTCGGGCATGCCCTACCGACGCTTCGTCCTCTACAGCGCGGCGGCATCGCTGGTCTGGGGGGCGGCACGGTGCTGCTCGGCTACTTCGCCGGTGCGGCCGCGACCGAACTGCTGCACAAAGCCGGAGTGGTCGGCGTCGTCGCGCTCGCCGCCGTGACCGTTCCGGCCCTCGCCGTCATGACGATGCTCGCGGGTCGCCGCCCGCGGGCCACCAGGTCCACGGTCGTGGCGTCCGGCGGCCAGCGGCCCCGTGCCCGGCAGGACGCGGCAGACAACTTCACGCACACACAAGAGAGATGAGCCATGCGATTCGAGGTTACGGAGTGGGCCGTGCTGCCACTGGAGACTCCACCGGCCACGGACCCGTCCGTCACCGGCGCCAAGGCCGCCCGTCTGGCCCGCGCCGCCGTGGCCGGCCTGCCCGTGCTGCCGGGCTTCGTTCTGGTGCCCGCCTCGCGCGCACCTGGGGCCGTCACCGGGGAGCGGGCGCTGCGTGCCGCATGGGTGCAGTTGGTCGGCGGGCAGCGCGGTGAGCGAGCGGTCGTCGTACGGTCCTCCTCCGTCCACGAGGACACCGAGAACTCCTCCATGGCGGGCCGCTTCGACTCCGTGCTGGACGTGCGGGGCTGGGACGCCTTCGTCGCCGCGGTGCGCACGGTGCTGGCCTCCGCCCGGCGGGTCAGGCCACTGCGTTCGTCCGCACCCGGGCTGCCCGCCGACGGTATGGCGGTGCTGGTGCAGCCGATGCTCAAGTCGGCCGTCGGCGGCGTGATGTTCGGCGCCGACCCCGTCGAGGGCCGCACCGACCGGATCCTGGTGAGCGCCGTGCGCGGTGGTCCCGATCAACTCGTCGACGGCAGTACGCAAGGCGTGCGCTACCAGCTCACCCGGTGCGCCCGTCCGGTGGGCGGCGCCGCGGCCGGACGTCGCGGCGCCCGCCTGCTCACGCGCGGGCAGATGCGTGGGCTGGTGACGCTGGCCAAACGGACGGAGCGCCTCTTCGGCGGTCCCCAGGACATGGAGTTCGGGTTCGACCGCGAAAGGCGGCTGTGGCTCTTCCAGGCCCGGCCCATCACCGCCATGACCCCATGACCGCCGCGGGGCGCCCGCCTGCTGGGAACCGGACCGGTCGCCGAGACTCTGCCGGGTGTGCTGCAGCCGCTCGAGGAGGATCTGTGGGTGACTCCCATGTCCCACGGCCTGACCGTGGCACTGGACATCGCCGGGGCGGCCCCGCGGCGCCGGCTGCGCAAGCTGCCCGTGGTGACCACCGTGCGGGGGAGGGCCGTGGCCGACCTGAGGCTGCTGGGCACCGTGCCCCCGGCCCATCCTTTCCTCGACCGGGTCAACACCGCCAACGGGGCACGGCGCGCTGCGGCTGCCTGGCGGGTGGGCCGGCTGCGCTCCGCCCTGCCGCTCCTGGCGGTCGACCTCATGGCGGACGTCGACCGTGCCCTGGCCGGATTCCCTCCGACCGGTGACATGCTCAGCGGTCGGCTGCTGGACGCCGTCGCCTGGGGTCGGCAGGCGCTGTCGGCCCTGCACGCGCAGGAGTCCCTGGCAGGCGCGCTGCTCGGGGCGGGAAGCAGCGCCACCGCCGCCGGCGAGGCCCTGGCCGAACTGGCCGAGGAGCGCGGCCAGGGACTGAGCCACGAGGAACACGAGGAACTCGTCGCACGCCACCCGGTTCTGTTGGCCCTGCTGCCGCCCTCACTGGCCGGCCGTACGTCCCTTCCCGCCACGGACAACGTCACGGTGCTGCCGCGGGGCGTGGACTCGCTGCCGGTGCGTGAAGGCCTGCGGCTGCGCATCCGATGGGTGCAGGAAATGCAGGTCCGAATGCTCGCAGAACTGGCCCGCCGGCTCCGGGCCGGCCAGGAGGACGTGCCCCTGTCCCGTCTGGCATTGCTGCGCTGGGAGGAGCTCGTGCGGGCCGCCCGCGGCGGGGGACTGCCGGCCGACCTGGACGAGAGGATGCCGCGTCCGCAGATCGGTGCGCTGCCCGCCGCGTTCCGCCTCGCCGACGGCGAGCCCGTCGCCGAGAAGTCCTCCGCGTCGACCGCGCCGGACCAGGCGCAGGGGGCGGGCGGCGGATTCGGCGCCGGAACGGCCTGGCACGGACACGGGGAGCGCCCCGAGCGTCCGGTGCTGGTCGTCGCGTCCTTGGACCCTGCCCTGGCGCCCTTGCTGCCGGGCCTCGCCGGGCTGGTGGCGGAGACCGGAAGCCCGCTGTCGCACCTGGCCGTTCTGGCGCGCGAGTACCAGGTGCCCACCGCGGTCGGCGTCGTGGAGGCGACCGGGCGCTTCCCGGTCGGCACACCCCTGACCGTCGACGGTGGTAGGGGAACGGTGACCGTCCCCGCGCCGCCCTCCGTTCCGTCCGCACTGACCGCTTCACGACAGGAGACGGCGGCATGAAAGCCCTGAAACTGGTCGGCTACGCCTTCGGCGGGCTGTCCGGCGTCTACGCCGGCTACTACACGGTCCTCTATCTGACCCGGTGGGAATGGCAACGGGCGTTGATTTCGGCGATCTTCTTCCTGATCATCGAGGTGCTGCTCGCCACCGTTCTGCTCCTGACCCGGTTCTCGCGTCTGGAGGACCGGCTGGAGCAGTCCGCGGCCCGCATGGAGGATGTGCGCAACCGGCTGGAACAGACCAGGCCCCTGGCTCGCAACTGCTTCCCCTGGCTGGCACCGGCCGACCTGGAGGAGCTGAGCGGCACCCAGCGCACCTTCGTCTTCGTGCCCGTGCTGGTGGCGGGCGCGGCCCTCTCCGGCCTCGCGACGGTCCTGCAGAAGATCGCGGGAGCCAGTGTCGGACGAGGAGCGGAGCGGCGGCTGGCCGGCCGCCTGACAGCGCTGACTGTCCCGCCGGTCGGCGGCACGGATACTCTCGAGGACCTGCCGTCGGCGATACCGCGCACCCGGCCGGGGCGCCTGGCGTTCGCGGTGGCCGGGGCGGCGGGAGGCCTGCTGCTCGTCCCTCTTCTGTGGTCCGCGCTGGCGGACGCGACCCAGCCCCGGCCCGAGCCCCCCCCGCGCGGCGAGCACCACCATGGTGTTCGAAGTGCACACCAGCGGTGATCAGCACGTGCGCGACGCGCGGCTCGCGGCCGAAGACCTCTGGCAGACCTGCCGTCGCTCCACGGCCGCCCTCAACGAGGACGTCGGCCTCACGAGGCTGCGCGACAGCGTCTATGTCGCCGTCGTCCGCCCGGCCCTGCCCCCGCATGACGTGATGAGGTTGCGCGGTTGTATCGAGGACGCCAACACCAACCGGACGAGCGCGGTCGTGCTGCGCTGAGCGGACCGGCGGGCGAGAGGGCTCGGCGCACGACCCTGCGGCGACCGGGCCCTCGGCGCGCCGGCAGCAGTCCGCCGAGGCGCCGGCCCGGCCTCGACGAGTAGGCGAGGAACACCTCGGCGGCACCGCTCACGTCAGCTGCGCGGTGACCGTCTCCAGCAGCTCGTCCGAGAAGTCCTTGTCGGCCACGGCCCGCGCCATCAGTACGGCGCCGACCAGGGCGCTGAGGGTGAGCATCGCCTTGGCGCGGGCGTCCTCGGCGCCGTCGTCCAGGCCCGCGATCAGATCAAGGTACGTGCGGACCTGCTTCTCGTAGGCGTCCTTGAACTCCGCGTCGCCGCGTGCCGCGGGGCCGCCGAGGGAGACCAGCGCGCAGCCGGTGGCCGGTACGTCGCGGTGCTGCTTGGCCAGGTAGGCCTCGACGAGGCCGGCGCGCGGGTCCTCGTCGTTCTTCCGTGCCGAGCGCTCCATCTTCGCCGAGCCCTCGGCCAGTGCGGCGGCGGCGGCCTGGGCGATCAGATCGTCCCGGGAGGCGAAGTGCTTGTAGAAGCCACCGTGCGTCAGCCCTGCCTCTTTCATGAGGTCCGCGATGCCGAGGCTGCTGATGCCCTCGGAGCGGATCTTGCGGGACGCGATGCGCAGCACCCGTTCCCGGGTCGCCGCCTTCTCCGCCTGCGAGTGACCCATATCGGCCCTGCCTTTCGTGGGGCGGCGCAGTGCAACAACCGCGCAACTGGATGAGGTTCATCATACACACGTACCTGAAAAAGCGGGTTGATCAGGCGGTATTTGACTCTCAGGATGATGGGCGTAATCTGAGGTCTGGATGTTGGCAATCATCCAGATCGGAGCAGAACCGTGTCCCAGACCTACGACCCCCGTCACACGGCCGTCTTGATGGTCGACCCTTTCAACGACTTCCTCTCCGAGGGCGGCAAGATCTGGCCGCGCCTGGAGCCCATCGCCCAGGAGGTGGGACTGCTGGAGCACCTGCGCTCGGTGGTCGCCTCGGCCCGTGAGGCCGGCGTGCGCGTCGTGTTCGTTCCGCACCGTCGCTGGGAGCCGGGTGACTACGAGACGTGGCACCACCCCAACCCGACCCAGCTCGGCATCATGGAGCGCCACAGCTTCGCCCGCGGCACCTGGGGCGGGGAGTTCCACCCCGACTTCCAGCCGCAGCCCGGCGATGTCGTCGTCCAGGAGCACTGGGCGCAGAGCGGGTTCGCCAACACCGACCTGGACTTCCAGCTCAAGCAGCACGGCATCACCCACGTGGTGGTCGTCGGCCTGCTGGCAAACACCTGCATCGAGTCCACCGGCCGTTTCGCCATGGAACTCGGCTACCACGTGACCCTCGTGCGTGACGCCACCGCGGCGTTCCTCCCCGAGATGATGCACGCCGCGCACGAGCTGAACGGCCCCACCTACGCCCACGCCATCACCACCACCGACGAGCTCACCGTCGCTTTCAAGGGAGCACGCGCATGACACTGACCGGAGAACTGCTGATCGGGGCGGCCGAGGTGGCCGCCACCGCGGGGACCATGAAGGCGCTCGACCCCGCCACAGGAGAACTCCTCGAACCGGAGTTCGCCTTCGGCGGCGCGGCCGAGGTCGACCGCGCGCTCCGCCTCGCCGACGAGGCCTTCGACAGTTACAGCCACACCGGACTGGCCCAGCGTGCCGCGTTCCTCGACCTGATCGCGGACAAGCTGGAGGCGGCCAAGGACGAGCTCGCGGCACGTCTGGCCCTGGAGACCGGTCTGCCCGCCGTCCAGTTCGAGGGCGAGGCCGTACGGAGCGCGGGGGTGTTCCGCAAGTTCGCCACCGTCGTCCGTCAGGGACGCTTCCTCCAGGCCGCCGTCGACACCGCGCAGCCGGACCGGCAGCCCACCCCGCGGCTGGACCACCGGCTGCAGAAGGTGGCCCTCGGGCCCGTGGTGATATTCGGCGCCAGCAACTTCCCGATCTCCTACTCGGTGGCGGGCGGCGACACCGCCTCGGCCCTCGCCGCGGGCTGCACCGTCGTCGTCAAGGCCCACAACGCCCACCCCGGCGCATCCGAGATCGAAGGCCGGATCATCCGGCAGGCCGTCGCCGAGGCCGGGCTGCACGAAGGCGTCTTCTCCCTGCTGCGCGGCGCCGGCAACGAGATCGGCGAGGCGCTCGTGGACCACCCCCTGGTCCGGGCGGTCACCTTCACCGGCTCCGAGGGCGGCGGCATGGCCCTCTACCGCCGGGCCCAGCGGCGCCCCGACCCGATCCCGGTGTTCACCGAGATGACCAGCGTCAACCCGACCTTCGTCCTGCCGGCCGCGCTCGCCGCGCGCGGGGCGGAGATCGGCGCCGGACTGGTCCAGCGGGCGATGTACAACGTCGGGCAGGCCTGCCTGAAGCCCGCCATCCTCCTTGCCGTGGACGGGCCCGGCTATCGCGACCTGCGTGACGCGGCCGCCGCCGAGGTGGAGAAGGTGGACGCGCGGACCATGCTCACGCCCGGCATCCACGACGCCTACACCCGCAACGCCCAGCGGCTGGAGGACGAAGGCGCCACCCGGGTCGCCGCGGGAGCGGCCCCGGCCCGGGCCTGGGACGGCCAGTCGCTGCTGTACGAGGTCACCGGTGAGCGGCTGCTGGCCGAGCCCGCCCTGCGGGAGGAGGTCTTCGGCCCCGCCGTCCTGCTGGTCAGGCTGAGCAGCTCGGAGCAGCTGACCGAGGCGGCCCGCGCCTTCCGCGGGCAGCTGTCGGCGACGCTGCACGCCGACGCCGCCGACCGTGGCGCCGCCGCAGAGTTGCTGCCGATCCTGGAGCGCCGCACCGGCCGCATCGTGTTCAACGCCTTCTCCATTCCGCAGGAGGTCTCGTACGCGTCGACGCACGGCGGTCCGTTCCCGGCCACCTCCGACAGCCGCTTCACCTCGGTCGGCATGGGTGCCATCGAGCGGTTCGTGCGCCCGGTGACGTACCAGAACTTCCCGGACGAACTGCTGCCCGAGCCGCTGCGCGAGGCGAACCCGCTGCAGGTGTGGCGGCTTGTCGACGGCGAACTCACCCGGTCCTGATCCGCCACCGCGGGCCCCGTCCGCGTCACTGGACGGGGCCCGTTCGCTCCCGTGATAAGGAAGGAGTCCTTCCATGACCGTCACCGACCAGACCGCCGAGAACCGGGCCCGCGAGGAGGTGCGCAGGAGGCTGATCGGCGCGTGGCAGCTCGTGTCGTACACCGCCACGAGCGCGGACGGGGATGTCATCCACCCCTTCGGCCCCACTCCGTACGGACTGATCGTGTACACCCCCGAGGGACACATGTCCGCCCAGCTGGGCCGCGGCGAACGCGCGCCCATGCGGTCGGCCCGTCTCGAAGACGCCTCGCCCGGCGAACTGGCGGAGGCGGCGGCCGGGTACGTCGCCTACGGCGGGCCGTTCGAGGTCGTCGACCCGGGCACCGTCGAGCACCACGTGACCACCAGCCTGTTCCCGAACTGGGTCGGACGGTCCCAGGTGCGCACGGTGGAGTTCGCCGGTTCGTTCCTCCGGCTCGGTCTCGCCACTCCCACCCGGCTGTGGGGCGCGCAACGCACGGCCCAACTCATCTGGAACAGGCTGGCCTGACGGCGGGCGGCTCACCGGCGGGGCGCGCGTGGTGGGGGGATCCCCCCAACGCCGCCGTCAGGTCCGGCCGGCGCCTCCAGCCGGGCACTCCGGGTCACCTTCGCGTCACCGCCCGTCGCGCCACCCGTGAATCACGCACCTGAGGACCCCCATGACCAGCGCAGCCACCCGCCCGGGCGTCAAGCGGGGAACCATCCCCGTCTTCGCCACGGCGACTGCGATCACCGTCCAACATCTACTTCACCCAGCCACTCCTGGACGAGATCGCCCGGTACTTCCACACCTCGGCCTCCACCGCCGGGCTGGTGGCCACGACAGGGCAGATCGACTACGCGCTGGGCATCATCGCCATCGTGCCGCTCGCCGACGGCGCCCGGCTGCGCCGGTTGTCCACCCTGCTGCCGGCGATCACCGCCGCAGGGCTCCTCGCGGGCGCCTTCGCCCCCTCGATCGTCCTGCTGAGCATGGCGACCCTCGTCCTCTCCGCCACCACCGTGCTGCCGCAGGCCATCATGCCGACCGTGGTCTCGATGGCGACTCCCGGCAACGCCGGTCGCGTGCTGGGCGCCGTGGGGACAGGCCCGACCCTGGGCGCCCTGCTGTCGCGCACAGCCGCCGGCCTCATCGCCGAGACCGCCGACACCTGGCGCGCCGGATTCGCCGTCGCCGCCGCGGCCACCGGCGCTCTGTCGCTGATGCTTCCGCGCTACGTGCCGGCCGAGCGGCCGGCACGTGCCGACCGCAGCAGAGCTATCTCCGTCTGCTGGCATCGCTCCCCAAGCTGATCACCGAGCACGCGCCGCTGCGTCTTTCGGCCGCGCTGGGAGGAACGTTCTTCGCGGCCTTCTCCGCCTTCTGGTCCTCGGTCGCCTTCCACCTCACCGCCGCCCCGATCTCGCTGGGACCCGCGGTGATCGGGCAGCGACGCCTTGGCCACCTCGGCGTGCTTCGATGACGCGGTCGGTGCCACGAGGTCCGGCACGATGACGGCGACGCCGTACCCCTTGGCCGTCTGCATCAGGTCGCCGCCGTGCACGACCCGGTGTGACAGGCCGCAGCGCGATGTGCGTGCGTCCGGGAATACCCGGCTGCCGGCTCATCGGCCGTCCAGCAACCGCTCGAACGGCACCGGGTCGCTGTAGGGGTCCTCGATCTGCGGGGACTCCTGCCGGTTTACTTCACGGGCGAGCTCCCCGGCCGCGCGCTGGATACGCCGCAGCAGCGGTTCCTGGGAGTCGTCGCCCCCGCCCCACTCCTCCGTGGCGGCGAACACCGCGGTGGGCAGCACCACAGCGCGCAGATAGGCGAACATCGGCCGCAGGGCGTGCTCGAGGACGAGGGAGTGCCGTCCTGTGCCGCCGGTGGCGGCGATCAGTACCGGCTTGTCCACCAGGATGGTGTCGTCGAGACAGTCGAAGAACATCTTGAACAGGCCGTTGTACGAAGCGGTGAAGGTCGGGGTCACCGCGATCAGGCCGTCCGCCTTCGCGACCTCGTCGGACACGCGCCTGAGTTCGGCCGACGGGTAGCCCGTCGTGAGGTAGTTGACCAGGTCGTGTGCGTGGTCCCGCGCCTCGACGACGTTGACGTCGACCTGTGTGCCCTGCCCCTCCAGCTCCCGACGGGCGGCGTCGGCGAGCCGGTCGGCCAGCATCCGGGTGGACGAGGGCAGTCGCAGTCCCGCCGAGACGACGGTGAGGGTGCGCTTCATCGCCGGTCCTCCCCGGACTCGGTCCGCTCCTGGCGCGCCGCGGTGAGGGAGGCGTGCGTGGGGGCGTCCGGGACATGCGCCGGGCGGTCTTTGGCGAACTCCTTGCGCAGCACGGGCACGATCTCGCCCAGCATCTCGATCTGTTCGAGCACCGTCTTGTGCGGCACGCCGATGCCGTCCACGTTGAACAGCTGACGCTGGTAGTCGCCCCCCGCGTTCTCGCGGTAGGCCAGCACGTTCTCGATCACCTGCTGAGGGCTTCCCGCGATCACCGCGGTCTGCGCCATGGTCTCCTCCAGGGACGGGCCGTTCCCGTACGCCGGAGAGTGGTCGAAGTAGGGGCGGAACTCGCGTACGGCGTCCTGGGACTTCGGCCGCACGAACAGGTGCGCTGCCAGACCGACGACGGCCTGGTCTGCTCGGCCGTGACCGTAGTGCTCGAAGCGGCCGCGGTAGAGGTCGACCAGCCGTCGGACGTGTTCCTTGGGCCAGAAGAGGTTGTTGTGGAAGAAGCCGTCGCCGTAGTACGCGGCCTGTTTGGCGATCTCGGGGCTGCGGATGGAGGCGTGCCAGACGAACGGCGGTACACCGTCGAGTGGGCGAGGCGTCGAGGTGAACCCCTGGAGCGGTGTGCGGAACTTGCCCTCCCAGTCGACCACGTCCTCGCGCCACAGCCGCCGTAGCAGGGCGTAGTTCTCCACCGCGAGGGGGATGCCGTTGCGGATGTCCTGTCCGAACCAGGGGTAGACCGGGCCGGTGTTGCCGCGGCCCAGCATCAGGTCGACCCGGCCGTCGGCCAGGTGCTGGAGCGTCGCGAAGTCCTCGGCGATCTTCACCGGGTCGTTGGTGGTGATCAGAGTCGTCGACGTGGACAGTACGATTCGTTCGGTCCGTGCCGCGATGTACCCGAGAAGAGTGGTGGGCGAGGACGGTATGAAGGGCGGGTTATGGTGCTCGCCGATCGCGAAGACGTCCAGACCCACGTCCTCGGCGAGTTTCGCGTAGTCCGCGAGTGCCTTGATCCTTGCGTGTTCCGTGGGGGTCCGACCGGACACCGGGTCCCGCGCCACGTCTCCCACACCGAAGATCCCGAATTGCATCATGCTCGTCCTGTCTGTTGTCTTGGTGTTCTTCTCGCCGTCACCGCCGGTGGGTGTCGAGAGGTCGGCTGATCGTCCGAGGTGTTATGCGCTGATGCGACCCGGGCCCGCGCCGCGAGGACGTCTCGGGCGCAGCGAGTGCGTCCCACGGCGGTGGGCGATGGCAACGGTCACCTCCGGACGGACTGTGCTCGGGCCGGAGCGGCTGACGGCCTGCCTGAAACGTGGCTGACCAGTGCGTCCGGACGATCGTTGAGTGAGGTCGGCTGAGACGCTTTTCCGGGGCCCACTTGAGTGGTGCTCCGGCCGAAGCCCGCGCCTCAGTTCCGGACGAGCTGTCGTACCGGTTCGCTGCTGAGGACGTCGAAAGCCGCGGTCGGCAGGAGGAGGGGAGTACGTGCTGTTCGACGATGACGGCCGTGCCCCGCGGAATCGATTCCGGGCATGCACAGATCCTCGTCGGCGCGCCTGCCGCGATGCCGCCCGGTACCGGGTACGGCGAGGACACCCTCGGTCCACGAGCGGTCGGACTGGATGTCGGTGGCAGTGGGAGACATGTGTGTTTCCTTCCCCAAGTGGTATGGGCCGCTCGTCGATGGGAGAACGGTCGTGGGACTGGTGGCCCGTGAGCAACGGTGCCGCGGCGCCCGCCTTTCACCGCGGCGGAGCCTGCGATTAAGTTGCTGCGCGAAGCAAATATAGCCATGTGTGTCGCCCGGTACGTAACCGTTGACTGTGCCTTGTGTCACAGCGGACGGCGGTCGACAGTCCTGCGTTCACCGACGGAAGGGGCACCTGTGGTCCGACTGTGTCGATGAAACACAGCGCACGCGGAACCACTGGGCGCGACCCCGGGGCCACAAGGGCAACGGGGCGTTCAGGCCGCCGGAACGGTCGTGCGTGCAGAGACCGGTGAAACGGCTGCCCGCGCCCTGTCGCTGGATCAGTAGCGCGTCGAGACCCCTGCCCAAAAGGCGGAGAAGGGGTGCCGCAGCCGGTGCGTGCGGCGCTCAGCTCGCGATGTTCCGCAGGGCCGCGGCGAGCTTCGCGAGGTCCAGGCCCTCCAGATGGTCGAGGAAATGCCGGCGTACGGCGGCCAGGTTGGTCGACCATGCCTCTTCCAGACGGGCGAGGCCGGCGTCGGTGAGGGCGGCATGCCAGCTGCGGCCGTCCTGACTGCAGCGCACGCGCTCGATGAAACCCTCGCTCTCCAGGCGGTGCACGACTCGAGTCGTGCCACTGAGCGACATCTCACAGGCGCTGGCGAGATCACCCATCCGCATCTGGCGGTTCGGAGCCTCGGAGAGATGCATCAGGGCCAGGTATTCCGTGTTGGATAGCCGCTGCTCACGCATCATGTCGGCGTCAATGGCGCGCGGTAGGGCGTAGATGAGGCAGGGAAGGGACCGGACGACGGCCTCTTCGTCCGCATTGAGCGGTCGCAACCCTTGTGCGGCTGCTGCGGGCTTCGGTGTCATGGGGGCTCAACCTCACATGGGCGCAGTGAAAATTACGTCGGCCGACGGAGCGCCCGTGCGCGGTGCAGGTGCGCCCGTCGGACGAGTGGGGACGACTTCTGGCGAGTCAGCTCCTGTTCCCTGCGGTGGTGTCGGTCGATCCGGATGCCGCGCCTCTGGACTGCGGCGGGAGCGTCAAGCCGTGGACAACCGTGATGCGGCCGACTGAACATTCACTTGACGGATCAACTTCTTGCTGCATACGTTGCTTGTCGAAGCAAGTATATCCCCGGCTGGTTGCCGGGGCCACATCCGTTAAGGACTCTGGCATGACCAAGATCGGAATCATTCTCGGCAGCACGCGCCCCGGGCGCAATGGTGAGGCCGTGGCCCGTTGGGTGCTCGAGATCGCCTCGCAGCGCACTGATGCGGAGTTCGAGCTGATCGACCTGCTCGATTACAAGCTTCCGCACCTCGACGAGCTGGTCCCTCCGTCGCTCGGCCAGTACAGCCAGCCGCACACGCACGCATGGGCCGAGAAGATCGGGTCGCTCGACGGCTTCATCATGGTGACGCCCGAGTACAACCACTCGACCTCCGCCGCGCTGAAGAACGCGATCGACTTCCTGTACACGGAGTGGAACAACAAGGCGGTCGGCTTCGTCAGCTACGGCTCCCTGAGCGGCGCCCGTGCGGTCGAGCACCTGCGCCTGATCGCCGCTGAACTGCAGTTGGCCGACGTGCGTTCCCAGGTAGCACTTTCGCTGTTCCACGATTTCGAGAACTTCAGCGTGTTCAAACCCGGTGACTTCCAGGTCGAGGCGCTGAACACCACGATCGACCAGGTGCTGGCCTGGAGCAACGCCCTCGCTCACCTGCGCGCCGCCTGACGGACGCGCATCACCGGCATTGCCCAGAGCTGCTCCGGGGATTCTGGGAGTCACTGGCGATGCGGGCAGGACGGGGGACTCCCGAACAGGGGGACAACACTGCGGGAGTCCTCCGGTCGCACCCGCGCAGGCCGCGACACACGTGGAAGCCTGCCTCGGCCGGTGAGAGCGAGCCTCAAGGCATCCGCCACATCGCGCCGCCTGCCTGCATGCCTGTGGTTCTCAGTCAGATCCTTCGCGGAGCAAGTAGCTGGCGATCATGTCACGGGTCCCACGGCAGCCGGATCCTTCCGACCGGGAACCGCAGCCTCTGCCCGCGGACGGGAAGCCGTTGTGCGCTCGCTCCGTCGCGTCATCTCCGCCCTGCCTCGCGCCGCCGAGCCGACATGCTGCGGGAGCAGGGTCTTTCCCTCATCGAGTACCTGGCTCCAATGAACCTCTCCGAGACTCCGGACCGGCAATGCGTATGGATGATCTCGCCGCCGCGCTCGAGATGTCGGTCAGCGGTCTGACGCGCCTGGCTGGCCGGTCGGTGGATCAAGGGCTGTTCCATCGGGTCAGGTCGGGGCGGGACGCCCAGGGCTGGAACGCGACGCTCACCGACACGGGGTTCGCTCGCCTGGAAGCGGCCTGGCCGACAAACCTGGCTTCCGTGCGCCGGCACTTCCTCGATCACCTGGCCCGCGCGGCACCCTCGACAAGGGCCGCGTACCCGGTGCGTAACGTCCTGTTGCGCCTGCACGGCCCGGTCGGCCGGTGCGGCCACGCACACGCTCACATCTCATCGACAAGGACATTCGTGTACACCGCTGCTGTCATCCTCAGTGTTCTCCTGGCTCTCGTCCTCCTTGCCGCCGCCGCGCCGAAGGTCCAGCTCAAGGGCGATATCCCGGGCGGCCTTGTGGCGAGGGAACTCAGCGCCGGGCTGGTTCGTTTCATCGGCGTCTGCGAGCTGATCGCGGCGGTGGGGCTCGTTGCGGGTATCTGGTGGCAGCCGCTGGGCATCGCCGCAGCAACCGGCGTGGCCGTCCTGCTCCTTGGAGCCATCGGTCACCACCTGAAGTGGGGCGACTACCGGGACAGCGCGACCCGTAGCGCTGCCCTGAGCCCCGTACTGTTCCTTTGCGTCGCCGTGGCGGCGGCCATCACCCTGGCCGCCTCGTTGTAAGCGAGTTTCACGTGCTCGTCGCAGAGAGGTCACCACCCCTGCGCACACCCCCGAAACCCTAGATGTCGGACGCGGTGGTGGTGCCTGCCGCCCGTCGTTGACATGCTGAGGTGTCGCCGGGTCCCGCGGGCCTCTTCGTCCCCCACCCCGTGGCGTAATGACGCTGGTTGAGGGGGCGTGCGGCACACTGCGGGCCAGGTCGGAGAGCGACAGCGTGGCGAGCGGCTCGTCCGTCGCCTGCTCGACGATCCGTTTCGGCCGGTGCAGCCGATGAGCCGGCCGGTCTGGTCGGGTGCTCTCAACGACCCTCCTGGCCGACGACACGCGGTCAGCAGTCCTGAGCACTGCCTTTCCGCTGACGCTGTCATCCGATCCGGGACCTGGCGTGAGATCGGTCTGCAGGATCCGGTCGGAGCCTGCAGACCGGTGTTGCCGTACGGGGGTGGGCGTCGACGTCGATGCCTCCAGCCGAGGTCCTCCGTCGGCGTCGGTGCCAAGTGGAGGCGTAAGCGGAGGGAAGTTCGTGGAGAGATACCGCACCGGCGAGCGCGGAGACCCGATTGCCGACCGGATCGATGCGACTGTGCGTGCCCGTCGGCAGCCCAGGCTTCGCGAGCGACGCCGCAGGCAGGCGGGCCTTGTTTGAACCCGGCACCCTTCATCCGCCGTCGAACCAGAGGTGGCCCCGTTCACGGCGGCACCTGATCAAGGACACTCAGAACGAGCGTGAAGAAATGAGCTCATCATGGTCATGGCCACGACCACACGGCGGGTCGTCATCATCGGCGGGGGGTACGCAGGGGTACGCCTCGCGCGCGGACTGGACGCAGACGCCGACGTCACACTGATCGACCTGAAGGAGGCGTTCTTCCACCGTGTCGCATCGCTGCGGGCCAGTGCCGACGAGGACTGGACGTACGCCCCTTTCATTCCATATGACTCACTCCTGGCCAACGGCCGCGTCGTGCACAACAAGGCGGTCGGCATAGCCACCGTGGAGCGACAGGTGGTCCTCGCCACCGGGCATCGGGTGCCGTACGACGTACTGGTGATCGCGACCGGCGCCGACTACCAGGAGCCCGCGCGATTCACCGGCAACACCGTCGAAGAGGCGGCTGCGTCCTTCCGGGATCATCAGCGCCGCGTCACCAAGGCTCGCAGCATCCTCGTGATCGGCGGGGGGCCCTCCGGCGTGGAGCTGGCGGCGGAATTGCGGCGGATCAACGCCAGTGCCACGGTGACCCTCGCGCACTCCGGCCGGAACCTGCTCTCCCACAGTGGCAACGATCGGATGGCCGCCAGGCGCGCGCCTGGCTGGAGCAGCACGACGTGCGGATTTTGCTCAACACCTACGTCTCGTCCGCAGGCGGTGTCGGCGACCATCTGCGTGATCAGGCAGGTGGTCCCCTCGGCGCCGACGTCGTGTACTGGACGACGGGCACCACTCCGAACACACTGTGGCTCCGGCTCGCGGGACTCGGTGCATGGCTCGACGAGAGGAGCCACATCAAGGTGGACACGTATCTCAGGGTGCTGGGGCAGCGGGACATCTTCGCGATCGGTGACGTCAACGACGTGTCCGAGGCGAAGCTCAGCCCTTCGGCGGTCACGCAGGGAGAGGCCGCGGCCCGCAACATCCGCACACACATGGACCGCAGCAAACACGGAGACAGGCCGCGCCCCTACAAACCTGCGCCGGTACGGATCTTCTCCGTGCCGTTCGGACCCGAAGGAGGCACCACCCTGCTGCCGGCGCTCGGCCGCGACGTCCTTGTACTGGGCAACAAGGCGACATCTGCGCTGAAGAGCAAGACACTGGCGGTTCCGGCAATGCACAGGCTGCTGGGGCGCACCATGGCATGACGCGCCGCACCTCCGGCGGCAGATGCCTCGTCCAGCACGCCATGCCGCCGGGAACACCTGCGCCGACAAGACCTCCCGAACAAGAATCGGCCACTGCCGTGACGGATCCACCGTCCCGCGCGCGGACCGCGGTGACGACTGCCTCGTCATGCATGCGGATCACCGCTGTCATGCCGTCGCCGACGTAGTCCACGGGTCGTGGGCGGGACGTACGTCACTGCCGTGACGTGGGCGGCTCGCCCAGAACTTCGACGCGTGTCCGTGTACACCAGTGACCGGGACGCGGCTCGCATCCACTGGACGTGCTCGGGCAGCCGGGTCACGAGCGCGTCGTCCTCGCCGTGCACCGTGGTGATCCTCGCTGCCCATACCGTTCGGCCGTGCTCCCGCTGCTTCGAGGCTCGTCACCGGCGGCTCCTTTGCATCTCTCCAGCATTCCGGCACCGGGGCGGGCTGTCAGGTGCAGTGCGGCAAGCGGGCGCCCCGGCAGTACGCCGCCCGCTACAGCGACCGCCAGGAGCGGTCCCTGGTCACGTCTCCGACGCCGAGCACACCCTCGCGCCTCCCACTACGACCGGGCGACCGACATCGCCGTCCGCCTGACCCGCACCCCCATCGTCACCGGCCCGGCAGCCGCTCGGTGATTTCTTGGACTGTCCAGCCGTTGCCGTCCGGGTCGCTGAACGAGACGAAGGAACTGTAACTGCGCCGCTCGGGATCCGGGCCGGGTACCCGCTGCTTCGTGCCCGCGTGGTGGAACACCCCGCCGGCGTCGTGGAACACCTCACTGACGTCGACCCCGTTCCCGCTCAGCTCCGCCCGCGCCGCCTCGATGTCCGTCACCACGAGGTGCAGGCCCTCGGCGGATCCCGGCGCGGCGGAGCTGACCTCGTCCCCGAAGATGACCGAGCACGCGGATCCCGGCGGTGTCAGTTGCACCACCCGAAGGCCGTCACCGGTGGCGAAGTCCGCGTCCAGCCGCCACCCCAGCGCCTTGTAGAAGCCCAGCGACCGGTCGACGTCCGCGACCGGGATCACCACCACTTCGAGTTTCATGTCCACGGTGGAACCCTCCTGTTCTTCTGGTGGCACATGTTGGTGAGTCGCCTCGATCAGTGGGGCAGCAGCTGTTGACCGCCGTCGACGTCATAAGTGGCCCCCGTCAGCGCGTCGTTGCACATGATGTGTACGGCCAGCGCGGCGACGTCGTCCGGGCCGACCACCCGTCGTATGGGGAGCGTGGCGCGCAGTTCCTCCCGCCGCGCCTCGAGCTGATCGCCCAGGAGCGAGGCTGACAGAGGAGTGTCGACGAAGCCGGCGGCGATGAGATTGACCCGGACCGGCGCCAGTTCGAGCGCAAGGTTGGCGGTGAGAGCGGGAAGCGCCGCTGTGAGTGCCGAGGTGATGCTTCTGCCGACGCCGGGGCGCCGACTGCCGGTGCCGCCGATGAAGAGCAGCGTCCCCCCGTCCCGCACCCTGCCTCGGCTGTACTTGGCGATGCCGAGCGTCATGGCGATGCGGTCGCCGAAGTGGTGGCGCGCCTCCGCGAGGTCCATGTCGGCCAACGGCAGGTACGACGGGGAGCCGGCTGTCGAGATGACGTGGTCGACCGTGCCGGGCAGGTCGTGGAAGAACTGCTGGAGGCTGTCGGTGTCGGTGGCGTCGAGGGCCGCGGTGCTCAGCGGCCGGATCTCGGCCGCCGCCTGCTGAAGCCGCTGCGGGCTGCGCGCGACCATGACGATCTGTCCGCCGAGAGCGCGGACCAGACGCGCGGTGGCGAGTCCGATCCCCGAGCTGGCGCCGATCACCACCACGGTCTGTTCATTGAGGTCGCGGTGCTGGTTCGACGGGCTGCCCGTCATCAGCGTCTCCGGTGATCAGTGGGCGGCGACGGCTCGGAGGGCCGGAGGTTCGTCCCCGGGCGTCAGACGAGCGATCGGCCACCGCGCAGTTGGGGATACAGCACGTCCGGTCCTTCGGACAGCGCGGCCTGGACCTGCTTGCTGACCTCGTCGCCGAGCACCTGGAGCTGCCCTGCCTCGACTCCGTCGAGGGTGGCGCGGGCCACCGTGCCGGGATCGGACTTCGGGCCCGGCACGGCGGCAGCCATGTCGGTCGCGAGGTAGCCGACGTGCAGCGCCGTCACCTGGGTGCCCTGTTCGGCGAGGGCGACGCGCAAGGCGTTGGTCACCGACCAAGCGGCGGACTTGGCCGCGGCGTATCCGGCGCTGACCGGGATCGACACCCAGGACAGCACGGAGAGGACGTTGACGATGGCGCCGCCGCCGTTGCGTCCGAGCACGGGGGCGAAGGCCCTGCTCATGGCGAGCGTTCCGAGCACATGGGTCTCGAACTCGAGCCGAAACGACTCCAGGTCGGCCGTGAGGATGCCCGCGCGTGTGGTCGACCCCGCGTTGTTGACGAGGAGTGTCACGTCCTGGGCCAGGTCGGCCGCCGCCGCGACGGACTCGTGGTCGGTGATGTCCACGGCGACCGGTACGGCCCTCGGTACGGAGACTTTCGCGGGATCACGCGCGCCGGCGTAGACCTTGGCTGCTCCGGCGTCGAAGAGGGCCCGTACGAACTGCTCCCCGAGCCCTCGATTGGCGCCCGTGACGAACGCGACGGACCCTTCGACCTTCATGGGAGCCTCCCGGCGAGGGGATACGCGCGCCGCAAGCCGCCTATCGACACCACGACGGCGTGGCTGGCTCTTCCGAACGTACCGCGCTCGGCCACCCGCCACCACACGAGGCGGCGGGCAGCCCTCCCAGCCGAGGTGCTGCCACGGCAGCACATCCCGTCACGCAGGCGAACCCGGCGTACCCGGATCGTTGGGGTGGGGCTGCAACTCCGTGACGGCCGCGGTCATCCAGGGCCACAACGGCAAAGTGCCCAGCACCCTTTCCCGGAGCCCGGTCTCGTCGTCGGCACGCCACAGGCCGATGCTGCGCAACTCCCCGACCGGACGCCACAGGCGTACGAGGTGTCCCTCGGCCGCCAGCTCCCCGGCGCGTACGGCCTCCGCCGCGCGGACACGGTCGACCTCAGCGGGGTCGGTGCCTTCCGGGAAGGTCGTGGTGAGTTCTACGAGGAACTCCCGCATGGTTTCTCGCTTTCGGTGAAGGCGTCACGGACGCCGAGTACAAGGGGCGTGCGGTCATGGGCTCAGGCCACCGTGCCGGCGCGGTCCCGGTACGTCTCCAGGATGCGCAGCCAGACCTCACTGATCGTCGGGAAGGCGGGGACGGCATGCCACAGCCGGTCCACCTGCACCTCACTGGCGACGACGACGGTCGCGGAGTACAGGAGTTCCTGTGTCCCGGGGCCGACGAACGTCACACCGACGACAGTGCGGCGATCGGCGTCGATGAGCACACGCGCCTTGCCCTGGTATCCGTCGACGTACTGGGCCGCGCCGGCGACGCGGCCGATCTCGTAGTCCACGACGTCGACGCGGAGCCCGGCGCGCTCCGCCTCCTGAGTCGTCAGCCCCACGCTCGCCACCTCCGGCTCGGAGAAGACCACCTGAGGTACGGCGGCGCTGTCGGCCGTCGAGGCATGGGCGCCCCACCGGCTGTCGTCGAGTGGTTCTCCCTTGGCGCGCGCTCCGATCACGGCGCCCGCGATGCGCGCCTGGTACTTGCCCTGGTGTGTCATCAGTGCGCGGTGGTTGACGTCGCCGACCGCGTAGAGCCATCCGTCGGCGACGTCCGTCACCCGGTACGAGTCGTCCACGGCGAGCCAGGCGCCCGGGGTCAGGCCGACGGTCTCCAGGCCGATGTCCGCGGTGTGGGGCGAGCGGCCGGTTGCGAACAGGATCTCGTCCGCGACCAGTGTGTCCCCGTCGTCCAGCTCGACCTGTACCGGGCTCCCGTCGCGGTCCTCCCGGGCGACGCCGGTCACCGAGGTGCCGAAGCGCAACTCCGCGCCGGCGGCGCGCAGGGCGTCGGCCACCATCTCTCCGGCGAACGGCTCCATCCGGTTGAGCAGGCCCTTGTGTCCGCGCACCAGCATGGTCACCTGCGATCCGAGCGCCTGGAACGCCGTGGCCATCTCGACGGCCACCACACCGCCGCCCACCACGGCGAGGCGGTCCGGCACGTGCTTGGCGGCGGTCGCGTCACGATTCGTCCAGGGACGGACCTGTTCCAGGCCCGGCAGATCGGGGAAGGCGGTGACCGTTCCGGTGGACACTCCGACGGCGTGCCGGGCCGTGAGGCGTACGGTCTCACCCTCGGGCGTCTCCACCACGACCTGGCGCGGCCCGTCCAGCCGGCCGTGACCTCGGACCAGGTCCACGGACACGGAACGAAGCCAGTCGACCTGGTCCTCGTCCTGCCAGTAGGCGGCCATCTTGTCGCGGTGCGCGAAGACCGCGGGCACGTCCAGCGGTCCCTCGACCGCTCGCCTCAGCCCCGGTACCCGGCGGGCGTCGGCGCGCGCGATCACGGGACGCAGCAGCGCCTTACTGGGTTCGCACGCCCAGAACGAGCACTCACCGCCGAGCAGCTCGTTCTCCACGATCACCGATGTGAGCCCGGCCGCCCTCGTACGATCAGCCAGGTTCTCGCCCGCGGGACCGGCACCGAGAACCACCACGTCGTAGGCGCGAGAAGTGCCGTTCATGTCTGCTCCCGTCCGTCATCCGATGGTCGGCTGCTGCACGGCGCACACAGGGGAGAAGGTCACTGCGTGACGGTGGCGCTCGTCCGACGTCGCAGCAGCGTTTCTCCATCTTCCTCTCGTGGGGGCGACATCTCCTGGTGGGGCGGCCTGCCTCACTCCGGGCCGGCCCGTCCGGGAGACGTGGTACTGCCGGATCTGCCAGTCGTCGCCGTCGCATTGCAGGACGAGGGACATGTGCACGTTCGCCTCCCATCCTGCCGGGTCGCTGAAGGTGACGTCCGCGAATCCGCCGGCGACCCGGTCACCGAGGGAGTAGGTGTGCAGGACCGTGACATCGGCACGTCGATCGTCCGCGACCGCCTCGTAGTAGGCCCGTACGGCGTCGCGGCCTGCGACGACCACCGGCCCGAAGCCCTGGAAAAGGGCGTCGGAGGTGAACAGCTCCGCCATCACGTCCGGCTGGTGGCTGTCGAAGGCGGCTTTCCAGCGGGCGAGGACCTCGTGCATCGGGTGGCTCATGACCCTGTTCCTTGTCGGTTTCGGTGAGTGCTGTCGTGGAGTCTTCTGTCCCTGACCCCCCGGTGCGGGCCACAGGCGCGAGCCGGTCTGCGGAGTCCCAGCCGCGGGGTGGCCGACGGGCGCGAGCCGGTGCAGCGGTCGGTGAAGTGGCTGCGCAGAGCCCGCGCCGGCTTGCCGACGAAGGTCCGGCCTGGTCAGTGCCCGGCCGTCTGCCCACCGTCGACGGGCAGGATCGCCCCGGTGACGAAGGGGGCGTTCTCCAGATAGATCACCGCGTCCGTGATGTCGTCGATCTCGCCCATGCGACCCACCGGGTGCAGCTCGGCGAGGGTCGCGTGGTACTCCTCGGGGTGCATCGGAGTCTTGATCGTCCCGAGGGCGACCGCGTTGGCCCGGATGCCCCGCGAGGCGTACTCGATGGCGAGGGCCTTGGTGGCGGCCTGCAGGCCGCCCTTGGACAGGGACGCGAGCACGGAGGGCACGGCGGAGTTCGGGTGCTCGACCAGGCTGGTGGTGATCTGGACGATGTGCCCGCCGCCCTGCTTGAGCATCTGCTCGATCGCGAGCTGGCTGATGCGGAAGAAGCCGTCGACGTTCACCCCCATCACCGCGGCGTAGTCCTCCTCGGTGAAGTCGGTGAACGGCTTGGAGACGAAGATGCCCGCGTTGTTGACCAGCGTGTCGATGCGGCCGAACCGCTCCACGCCGGCCGCGATGACGCGCTCGGCGGTGGCCCGGTCGGCGATGTCTCCCTGGACGGTGAGAACGTCCGCGTCATACGACTCGCCGATGCTGCGCGACGTCGCGACGACGGCGTAGCCCAGCTTGCGGTAGGCGGTGACGAGCCCGGCGCCGATGCCCTGCGAAGCGCCGGTGATGACGGCGACCTTCTGATCCTGGATGCTCATGATGATCCTCCGGTGTGTCGGTGAACTGTGCCGACCAAGGTACTAGCCGACCGGTCGCCTAAAAGTAGACGACCGGTCGATAATAGTCAAAGGCTGCCCTCCATACGCGCACCTGAAGGCTGCCCTGCGCGCGCACCCAGAGGCTGGCGTCCGTGCGTACATGGAGCTGGTAGTCGAATGGTCGTATACTTCACCCATGGGCCGAACCAGCGATGCAAGGCAGAAGATCCTCACGGCGGCGCAGACTCTGATCGAGCTGCGCGGCTACTCGGCACTGGGCGTCGCCGAGATCTGCAAGACGGCAGGGGTCCCCAAGGGCAGCTTCTACTACTTCTTCGAGTCGAAGGAGTCCCTGGCGCTGGCCGTGATCGACGAGCACTGGGCCGCCCAGCAGCGTGACTGGGTCCGCGTCCTGCGCAGCGACCAGGAGCCCTTGCAGCGGCTCAGGCAGCTGTTCGAGGAGACCGAGGCCGCTCAGCGTGCCGGCCAGGCCACCTGCGGCACCGTGTCCGGGTGCATGTTCGGCAATCTCACCCTGGAGATGAGCAACCAGACGGATGCGATTCGTGAGCGTCTGCAGCAGATCTTCGACGCGCAGGTGGACATGGTCGAGGACGTGATCTCCGCGGCGCTGGAGCGCGGGGACGTCACGGTCGCCGACACCCGCGCCGCCGCCCGTTCCGTGGTGGCGCAGTTGGAGGGGCAGGTGCTGTTCGCCAAGCTCTACAACGACACCTCGCAGCTCGAGGCACTGTGGCGCAACTGCCTGTCCTTGCTGGGGGCGCGCTCGTCCGACGTCGAGAGGGCTGCGGTGGGCGTCAGTCGAACCTGACGTCCGCGATGTCGATCGTGACGAGTTCGAAGTCGCGCAGGACCACCCCGTCCTCCCTCAGCGGATGGACGCGTCGCCTGGTCGGGACCATGATTCCGCCGAACTCCGCGTGGTCGAAGCTGTAGTGCGCGGCCGGTCCCGCGTTGATGACCTCCGCGGTGTAGTCGTGCCTGCGGAGCAGTCCGGCCTCGTCGAAGTAGAAGACCTGCTCCCGGCAGTGCGTGGCGATGTCCTCGGGGAAGGTCACCTTCAGCCGGCGCCGCGTCTCGCCCTCCTCCCTCACGGGAGGCAGTTCCTCGGTCAGGAACCCGGGGGAGACGAAGGTGAAGGGGGATGTCAGGTACGTCCACATCGCGTAACCGGCGAAGTAGGCCACGTGCAGGTCGTCCCAAGGGGTCTCCAGCGTGTGACCCGTGAACGCGTTCCGGGGCGCCAGGCGCTCGGACCGGACCTCACCCTGGTCGGTTTCCACGGCCACGCGCTCGGCGGTGAAGGATGTGCGCAGACCAGGAGCCGTGAAGGGGTAGTGGCTGGTGTACTGCCGGCGAAGCCCGACCCGGACAGAGGCGCGGTCGAAGATGCCCTCCCGGCCCTTCATCGCCCACAGTGCCCCTCCGGAGCGGAAGTCGACGGTGGCTGTCTCGTACTGCGCATAGCGGTCGAGACCGCCGTGCGCCTGGATGACGTGGGTTGTGAGCTCGGTCATGTGAAAGTCCTCCTGTTCGAAGCGGTGGCCGTGTCGATGCCCCTCGATGGGGTGCTTCATCGCGGGCCGTCCTCGGACGCGGCCCGCCCCCGGCCCTGCCGCGCCGCGGTGAGCGAGGTGTGAGTGGGGGCGTCCGGGACGTGGGCAGGGCGGCCGTCGGCGAACTCCTTGCGCAGCACGGGCACGATCTCGCCCAGCATCTCGATCTGTTCGAGCACCGTCTTGTGCGGCACGCCGATGCCGTCCACGTTGAACAGCTGACGCTGGTAATCGCCCCCGCGTTCTCGCGGTAGGCCGGCACGCGGTCGACGACTCGCTGAGGGCTTCCCGCGATCACCGCCGCCTGCTCGGCGATCTCCGGGTTGCGGATGGACGCGTGCTAGACGAACGGCGGCACGCCGTCCAGTGGGCGCGGGGTCGAGGTGAGGCCCCGCAGCGGAGGAAAGGCTCGATGAGTGGTTCCGTCAGGCCGGGATCACCGAGCGCGAGATCCCTTGCGGGCCGGCGGACCTGGAGAAGGCCCTGGCGTCCCGCAGCTCACCGCGGGCGGGCGCCAGGTGGAGGCCACCGTCGAGCAGGCCCTCGCCTACGTCGCACGGGACGTCGTCGGGGCGCTCAGCTGTGCGGACGTGTTCCTGTTCAAGGAGTGCGGCAACCCCGAGTGCTCGCAGATCCACATCGACCGGTCCCGGGGCGCCCGGCGGGAATTGTGCGCCATGGATCCGTGCGGCAACAAGATGAAGGCGGCCGCCTATCGCGCGCGCAAGCGGACGAGCGCACAGCGGACGGTCGCCGGGCACTCGCGCTGACGGAGCACAGACCGAGCGAGCGTCACCCCCTTGACAGGTGACGATCGGTGTATGAGGATCGACAACGTCGCCCCACTGTTCCGTTCTGAGGTCGCCGGAGGTATCGACATGAAGGACGAAGGCACGGCGGAGAACTCGGCCGCCCAGTCGGTCAGGCAGCAACGCTTCGGGAAGCTGCCGGAGCGGGTCCGCCCGGAAGACATGATCGAAGAGTGGCCGGCTGTGGACCACGATCCGGCAAGGGGCGCGTACAACCCGGACGAGTGGCTCGTGCGGTACTGCCTCTGAGTCCGGCCGGGTCGCCGCGTGTACCGAACGACCAGGAGAGCCCCGTGAAGATGCGCAAGACTTTGACCGCCCTGATGTCCGTGTCCGCGGCGGTCGTTATCGCCTGCGGGTGCCTCCTGCAGGTCTTCTGACCGTCGAGTAGCTGTTCTGGCCGTCGAGCAGGACAACGAGCCGACGCCAGGTCGACTGAGGCGGGCGGCGGTGTGTTTGCTCAGTGGCGACGTTGCGCAGAGCGGCGGCCGGCTTCCCGAGGTCCAGTCCGGCCAGATGGTCGAGGAAGTGGCGGCGTACGGCGGCGAGATTCGTCGGCCATGCTTCCTCCAGGATGGCCGGCCCGGCATCGGTGGGGGCGGCGCGCCACCCGCGGCCGTCATGGCCGTACCGCACACGCCGGACGAAGCCCTGGCTTTCCAACCGGTGTACGACGCGGGTCGTACCGCTCAGTGACAATCTCGCAGGCGTCGGCGAGATCACCCATGCGCAGCTGCCGGTCCGGCGCCTCCGACAGATGCATCAGGGTCAGGTGCTCCGTGGTGGACAGCCGCTGCTCGCGGACCATGTCGGCGTCGATCGCGCGGCAGGCAGTAGACGAGATGCGGAAGGGCCCGGACCACGGCCTCTTCGTCCGCCGTGAGCGGTCGTATCGCGCCGGCTGCGGGCGCCGGTTTCTGTGTCATGGAAGGCATCGCCTCATCGGTGCGCGGCCGCTTCCTCGCAGAGGTTACTTGACGAAGCAAGTTCTTTGGAATATAAGTTGCTTGTTGAAGCAATTAAATCCCGGACGTGTGCCGGGAGCACCTCCCTGAAGGATTGCCATGATCAAGATCGGAATCATCCTCGGCAGCACCCGCCCCGGGCGGAACGGCGAGGCCGTGGCCCGCTGGGTGTACGACGTCGCCTCCCAGCGCACCGACGCGGAGTTCGAGCTGGTCGATCTGCTGGACTACAAGCTTCCGCACCTCGACGAGATGCTCCCGCCGTCGCTGGGTCAGTACGCGCAGCCGCACACCCAGGAGTGGGCGAGCAAGATCGCCTCGTTCGACGGGTTCGTCATCGTCACGCCCGAGTACAACCACTCCACGTCCGGGGTCCTGAAGAACGCGATCGACTTCCTCTACGCGGAGTGGAACAACAAGGCGGTCGGCTTCGTCAGCTACGGCTCGCTGGGTGGCGCCCGTGCGGTGGAGCACCTGCGCCTGGTCGCGGGTGAACTCCAGATGGCCGACGTCCGTTCCCAGGTTGCACTGTCGCTGTTCAACGACTTCGAGAACTTCAGCGAGTTCAAGCCCGGCGACTTCCAGGTGGAGGCGCTGAACACCACGCTGGACCAGGTGCTGGCTTGGAGCGCGGCTCTCGCCCCGCTCCGCGCCGCGTAACGCACTTAGCGTCATTGCTCGTGCCCTGCCCCGGAGAAAGCGGGGCAGGGCATCCGTCTGACTGTGCGAGTGATCGATGGGCTCAGGAGTTTCTTCGCTGAGCAAGTAACCAAGTAACATGGAGTCATGTCACGCGAGGCACGGAAGTCGGAGTCCATCGAGCAGGGATTGCGCCCCCTCACCGCAGACGAAGAGGCTGTCGTGCGAGCGCTCGGCCGTGTCATCTACGCCCTGCCCCGCGCCATCGACGCGGACATGATGAGGGAGCAGCGGCTCTCTCTCAGCGAGTATCTGACCCTGGTGAACCTGTCCGAGGCTCCGGACCGGCAGTTGCGCATGAGCGACCTCGCTGCCGCCGTGGAGATGTCGCTCAGTGGTATGACACGTCTTGCGAGCCGGTTGGAGAGTCAGGGGCTGATCAAACGGGTCAGGTCGGAAGAAGACGCTCGCGGCTGGAACGCCGTCCTCACCGACGTCGGCCTGACCCGGCTGGAGGAGGCCTGGCCCGCCAACCTGGCCTCCGTCCGCCGCCACTTCCTCGACCACCTGGCGGGCCTGGACCTGCGGAAGCTCGCCGTGGCTCTGCGCAACATCGCCACGTGAGCTGAACGGCTGTCCGGCCCGGTCCGTCACCGACCTCGTCGGTGGTCCCGGGCGAACCCCGCGCCCAAGTGCCACTAATTGCGGAGTATCACTGGTCGCGGCAGGCGGGAATGGCCTCCTCGCCATGCCCGCCCTACCTGGAGTTCCGCCACGAGCGCAGCCGTAACCGGATCACCCGGACGCTGACTTGGTTCCGTACCCCGCGCGAGCAGATGCTCGGCGTGTTCGACGCGCTGGGCGAGGCGTTCACCGAACCCGGGTACAACGGTTGCGCGTTCGTGCGGGCCACTGCCGAGGCGCCGGAGGACAGTGTGGTGCGCCGCGCCACGGATAACTACCGTGCCTGGGTGCGGGGCTTGTTCACCGAACTGGCCACCGCGTCCGGGTACGCCGGGCCCGAGGAACTGGCTCGCCGGCTCCACCTGCTGTACGACGGGGCGGAACAGTCCGCGCGGATGGACCGTGACCCCTCTGCCGCCACGACCGCCCGCGCCGCTGCAGCCGACCTGCTCGACGCCGCGCCACTGACAGGGCCCGCCACAGCCGGGCAATCGGTCTCACTGATCGTTCCCGAACGCCAGCGGTGACGCGGAACTGCGCCTGGACGGTTCCGATCACGTCGACCCCACTGGACCAAGAGCATGATCGGGCCGGTCTGCCGGCGCCGCTTCACCAGTCTCAGAAAGTGCGACTCCTCGTGCCGAGGTCCGCGGCGGCGGCCGCGACTGCGGCTGTGTGGCCGAACAGGCCGGGGAGGCCGCCCGTGTGCAGGAAGACGGTGCGACGGTCGGGAGCGATGTCTCCGTCCTCCACAGCTGCGATCAGGCCCGCCATCGCCCGGCCGGTGTAGACGGGGTCGAGCACGATGCCCTCCGTCCGAGCCGTGAGGTTCATGGCGGCCATGACGCGGCCCGTCAGAACTCCGTAGCCCTCGCCGACCTGGTCGAGCCGCAGCCGCAGCGAGCTCAGCGCGTGCGGTGTGCCGGACAGGGCGGAGGCGAAGGCGGACACGGTGGTGGCCGGATCCGGCACGGCACCGCAGTGGACGCCGAGGACCCGCTCGGGGCCGAGCGCGTCGACGAGGCCGGCCATGGTGCCGCCGGACCCGAGCGCGACGACCACCGTGTCCACGTCGGGGGCCTGAGTGAGGAGTTCGCGTCCGCAGGCGGCGTAGCCGCGTGCGCCGAGCGCGCTGGAGCCACCGAAGGGAATCAACGCCGGTACGGCGCCGTCCGCCCTCAATCGGGCGGCCACTTCCTCGGCCGCGGCCGTGAGGGCCTGGCCGTGAACGTCGCCGGCCCAGACGACGGTGGCACCCAACAGCGCGTCGAGGGTGAGGTTACCCTGGGCCGGCCCACCCGGTGAGCCCGCGAGGACCAGGACGGTCTCCAGTCCGAGGCGGGCGCCCGTGGCCGCGGTCAGCCGTGCGTGGTTGCTCTGCGGCGCGCCGGTCGTCACGAGGTGTGTGGCCCCCTCGGCGAGTGCCGCCCCGCACAGCCACTCCAACTTGCGAATCTTGTTGCCGCCGCCACCCGTGCCGGTGAGGTCGTCGCGTTTGATCCAGAGGGCGTCCGCGCCGAGGCCCAGTGCCTGGGCGAGCCGGGGTATGGGCTCCAGGGGGGTGGGCCAGGTGCCGAGTGAGACGGGTCGCGGAACGTCGCTTGCGGAAGTCATGGTCACATGATCGGCCCTGGGGTTGCCGGTCACATGAGCGGTCCTGGATGTGTTCCGTTCCGCAGGCCGACGCCTTTCCCCACCTTCCTCCGCCGTTCCTGCTGCGCATCGCCACGCACTCACGCCGTCACCTTTTTGACAGGTGACGATAGCACTGGCGTGCTCGCCGCCAGCTCAACCGGTGACGCGCATGCGTCCCGGCGCCCAGTCCCTGAAAGTGGATGCCACAAATGGATCCGCTCAGGGGCTGTACCTGATCGTCCGTGACATCGAGGCAGTACGTGCGGAACTGCTGGGCCGTGCTTCCCGGACTCTCCCCACAGATCACCGCTTCTACGACGCCCTGCCGTTCCGCGACTTCTGTTCTGACACCGGCGGGTGCCGAGGATTCGGATCTGATCTCGTTCGTGCCGCGTGCGCCATCGGCGGGCCCGGGTTGCGATGTGCCGGGTGCGGCTGGACACAGTCCGCGCCCGTGCGCCGGACCCCCTTCCAGGTGGAGCTGCGCCGGACGGACACCACAGTGACCGTCACCCCGGACATCTCGGTCCTGCAGGCCATACGGCGGGCCAGAGCGGAGGTGCTGTGCGCGGCTGCCGCGTGGCAGCCGACGGTGCACCGGGGCAGGCTGGAGAGCGCAGGGTGACCGTCCGGGGCTCGCAAGCCGCTCTTGCCGCCGTGGGCGGCCACTGCGACCACGGTCTGTCCAGGGAGCGGAACGCATGATTCAGTCAGCCGACATCCGTGAATGGTGCGACCACGATGTCGTCGACCCGAAGGGACGCAAGATCGGCGCGTTGGAAGCGGTCTACGTGGACACCACCACCGACGAACCGGCCATGGCCACTGTCCGGACGGGGCTGCCCACTCGCCAGCGCCTTGTGTTCGTCCCCCTCGACGAGGCGATCGTCGGCCCGGACTACCTCAAGGTCGCGTACTCCAAGGGGCAGGTACGGAAAGCTCCGTCCATCGACACGGACGGCGTACTGCCCGCCGAGGACGAACCAGCGATCTTCCAGCACTACGGGATGGCCTACCGCCCCGGCACCAAAGGCGAGCGGCAACTCGCACGCCGCTGAACCGGCCGCCACACCGAGGAGACACTCGCACGACGGCGCGGTGACCGGCGGTGGCCGGTGTCAGGTTCGGGTGGTGGCCGGGCGCTGTCGGGGTCTGAGCCGGGCTGTGGTCGGTCGGTCGGGCGCGGCGGCGGCGACCAGTTGGTCGATGCCGTCTTCCAGCGCGTCGACCACGTCGGGGACCGCCGCCTCGACGGCACCCTGGTCGACGTCCTCGCGGTCATAGCTGGAGGACACGAGGCGCTCCACGGCGTCCAGGAGCAGGTCTCGCCCGTCGGGATCGGCGAAGCCCCTCGCGAGTGCACCGCCCAGGACTGCCTCGATCCCCATGACGATCTCGTCGTCGGCCACCTCGCGGACCAGGTGGTGGGCGCGCATGACGGCCAGAATCCTGTACAGCGCCCGGGTCGGCGACTCGAAGCGGCCGGGCGGCCCAAGGGGCCGGTCGGCCATCAGCGGGGCCATGTCCGGGTTGTCCAGGCCGGCCGCGATCTCACGCCGGATGACGGTGCCCAGACGCAGGAGGGACGGATCGTCGCGGAGGTCGTCCGCGAGTGCGGCGAAGTGCCCGGCGAGCTCGAGCTGGAGAACGGCGTCCCGTAGGCGTGTCTTGGACGGCCAGTAGAGGAAGACCGTCCCCTTGCCGACGCCGGCGCGAGCCGCGATGTCGTCGACCGTCGTGCGCTCCGCGCCGGTCTCCCGGAACTGTGTCCTGGCCGCAGCCAGGATCGCTTCCGTTCGGTCCTGTGCCGGACGTGCCACGCCGTCTCTCCTCTCGCCTGTCTGCATGGTAGCCGCCTCTGCCTGTTTTTGACCGATAGCATTTTTGTGGTCAATAATGGTGGCCTCGGCATCCACAGGAGAGGACCGACATGAACAAGCCGCGCGCCCTCGTCGTGGGCATGGGCATCGGAGGCCTGGCCACGGCACTGCGCCTGCACGACATCGGCTGGACACCCTGCTCGTCGAACGCGCCCCCGAACGCCGTTCCTCCGGATACTTCATCGGGCTCTTCGGCACCGGCCGCGCCGCCGCGCAGCGGCTCGGCGTGCTCGACGCGATCGGCAACCGGTACGACGCCACGAGCACGACCTACGACATCGACCGGGAAGGTCGCCGTCGCCAGCCGGGCCTGGGCTACGGCGACCTGCCCGGTTCCCCCACCTGGTCCTCCGGGGCGACATCGAGGCCGCCCTCTACGACGCCGTCGAGCCTCTGACCGAGATGCGCTTCGCCACGACACCGCTGGCCATCGACGAGGGCCCCGCGGGCGTGGACGTCACGCTGCGTACGACAGCGGGCGCCACCGTCGACACCACCGAGCGGTTCGACCTCGTCGTGGGGGCCGACGGCCTGCGCTCCACGGTGCGCCGCCTGGCCTTCGGTCCGGACACCGACTGCCTCCAGCCCCTCCACCACATCATCGGCGCCACGGTCCTCAAGAGCCCCGTACCCGGGTACCGGCCCACCGACGGCCTCGTCCTCGCCGAGCCGGGCCGCTCCGCCTGGGTCTTCCCGTTCGCCGACCACCAGCCGACCGTGCTGTTCAACTACCGCACCGACGACGAGGACGCCGAGTTCCGGCGCCCGCCCATCGAGTCACTGCGCCGCGCCTTCGGTCCCGAACCGACCGAAGCCGTGCTGGAGAACCTCCTCCAGCAGTTCGAGGAGGCCGATGACTTCCTCTTCGACTCCACGCACCAGGTCCTGATGCCCACCTGGCACACCGACCGCGTCGTCCTCCTCGGCGACTCGGCCTGGTGCCTGACCCTCTACTCCGGCATGGGCGCCTCCACCGCCCTGGCCGGCGCCGACCTGCTCGGCACCAGCCTGCAGCGCAACCCCGGCAACCCCGCCCGGGCACTGCGCGAGTGGGAGCAGAAGCTACGGCCCTTCATGGCCACCCACCAGAAGATCGGCCGCAAGGACCTGGTGATGTTCGTTCCCCAGACGCCCCGGGACAAGGCGACCCGTACCCTCACGCAGAACCTGCTCGGCAATCCGGTCGGCAAGCGGGCGATGAAGGCCCTCACCGCCAGGAGGTTCCAGGACAAGCTGATCGACATCGCCGCGGCCTGACCGGCCCGTCAGACCTCACAGCATGAGTCGGTCGATGGTGATCGGGAGGGAGCGGATGCGGCGGCCGGTGGCGTGGAAGACGGCGTTGCCGATGGCCGCTGCCAGCCCGACCAGGCCGACTTCGCCGACTCCCTTGGTCCCCACCGCGGTTGCCCGGTCGGGTCCGCCGACGAAGAGCACCTCCATGTCGGGGATGTCGGCGTTCACCGGCATCAGGTAGTCCCCGAAGGTTGCGTTGGCGATGCGGCCGGTGACCTGGTCGGTGGCCGTCTCCTCGAACATCGCCTGGCTGATGCCGCCGACCGTGCCGCCGATGATCTGGCTGGTGGCGGTCTTCTCGTTGAGGATGCGCCCGCCGTCGATCGCGGAGACGACCCGTGCCACCCGCAGCAGGCCCAGTTCGGGGTCGAGGCGCACCTCGACGAACTTGGCCCCGAAGGCACCGGAGGGCGCCATGCCCAGCTCCTCGGCCTGCGGGGGAGTACTCCTGCCGTCGGCGCTGAGCTCCTCGAGGCCGTGCCGGGTCAGGATCTCCGTGTAGGTCTCACCCTGTGCGGGATCTCCGATGCGGTGGATGCGCCCGTCGGTGACGGTCACGTCGTCGAGCGCGGCTCCGCGCAGCGGGGATCCGGTGTCCTCGCGCACGACGTCGAGGAACTCCTGCACCAGGCGCCGGCAGGCCGTGTGGACGGCGGTGCCGAGGGCGCCGGTGAGGCCGGAGCCGCCGGCCTGGGGCGCGTACGGCATGTCGGAGTCGCCGAGGTCGAACCGCACCCGGGCGATGTCGACGCCGAGGAGCTCGGCCGCCAGTTGGGTCATGACCGTGTAGGTGCCGGTTCCGATGTCGGTGGCGGCGCTGCGCACGTATGCCGAGCCGTCGTGGCGCACCGAGGCACGGGCCTGGCACGGCACTTGGTAGAACGGGTAGGAGACGCCGGCCAGGCCGTAGCCGACGAGCCAGCGGCCGTCGCGCATGGAGCCGGGTTCCGGGGTGCGCCGCGACCAGCCGAACCGCTCGGCGCCCTCCACGAAGCACTCCCGGAGCGCCTTGCTCGACCAGGGCAGGCCGAGGACCGGGTGCTCCTCGGCGTAGTTGCGCAGCCGGATCTCCAGGGGGTCCATGCCGATGGCGTGGGCGACTTCGTCGATCGCGGACTCCAGGGCGAAGTTGCCCTGCCCCTCGGCCGGTGCGCGCATCGAGCCCGGGCAGGGAATGTTCAGCCGGGCCTGCCGGTCGCGGGTCAGCACGTTGGGGCAGGCGTAGGAGACGGCCGAACAGTAGGAGACCGGTTCGTAGTCGTCGTCCTCCATCGCCACCGACGAGATGCCGTGGTGCTCGATGGCCACGAGGTCCCCGTCCCGGGTGGCGCCGATCTTGATCTGCTGGACGCTGTTGGGCCGGTGCCCCACGGAGGTGAACATCTCCGGCCGGGTCAGCACCAGTTTGACGGGGCGCCCGACCTCGCGGGCGGCCAGCACCGTGAGGACGACGTGGGACCAGACCCGCAGCCCGGCACCGAAGCCGCCGCCGACGAAGGGGGCCAGGACCCGGACGCCGCTCTCGGGGACCTTGAAGATGCCGGCGAGCGAGGTGCGCACGTTGTGCGGCCACTGCGTGGAGTCGTGGACCGTGAGCGAATCGCCGTGCCAGGAGGCGACGGTGGCCATCAGGCCGAGCGGGTTGTTGGTGTTGTCGGGGGTGGTGTAGGCCTCGTCGACGACGACGTCCGCCCGGGCGAATCCGGCGGTGACGTCACCGCGCTCGGTGTCCAGCCCCCAGGGGTTCTCGACGGTCTCGGCGCGGGGATCGTTCACGTCGAGCAGGGCCTCGGCCGGCTCGTACTCGACGCGTACCAGCCGTGCGGCGTGCCGGGCCTGCTCGGCGCTCTCGGCCACCACGATGCCGATGTGCTGCCCGTAGTGCAGGATGCGGTCGTCCTGCAGCGGAGCCGGAGGCGAGCCGCCCAGCAGGGTCATCGGGCCGCGTTCCAGCTTCGGCGCGTTCAGATGCGTCACGACGGCCAGCACGCCCGGCGCCGCCCAGGCCCGGGTCACATCGATGCCGCGGATGCGCCCCGCGGCGATGGTGCTGCCCACCAAGGCGGCGTGCACCATACCGGTGAGGGAGAAGTCGTTGGGGTACTGAGCCGATCCGGTCACCTTCAGCGGAGCGTCCACGCGGTCCAGGCCCGCACCGACGACCGTGCCGGTTTCGAGTGTGGTCATGACGCTGCTCCTGCAACGGTCTCGAGCGTGCGCACGAGGGTGCGCTTGGCCAACTCCACCTTGAACGCGGTGCCGGGCAGCGGCCGGGCACCCTCCAGCGCCGCCTCCGCCGCCGCGCGGAAGACATCGGCACCCGCCCGGGCGCCGCGCAGGACGTCCTCCGCGTCCCAGCATCGCCAGGGGACGGTGCCGACCCCGCCCAGCGCCACGCGCGCCTCCCGCACGAGACCGTCCTCGGTCACGAGAGCCACGCCGGCCGAGGTCAGCGCGAACTCGTAGGAGACACGGTCGCGGACCTTCAGGTAGTGCGACCGTGCGGTCCCGGGCAGCAGGGGGATCTCCAGCGCGGTGATCAGCTCGCCGTGCTGCAGCACGTTCTCGATGTGGGGTGTGTCGCCCGGCGGGAGATAGAACTGGGTCAGGGGGATCGGCCGGGCACCGTTCGCGCCCCGGACGTGGACGACGGCGTCCAGCGCCACCAGCGGAACCGCGACGTCCGAGGCGTGCAGGGCGATGCAGTGGTCGCTGGTGCCGAGGATGGCGTGCATGCGGTGGATGCCCGTGATGGCGGCACACCCGGAGCCGGGGTTGCGCTTGTTGCAGGCGGCGACGGTGGGGTCTCTGAAGTAGCGGCACCGGGCTCGCTGCAGCAGGTTGCCGCCGAGGGTGGCCATGTTGCGCAGCTGGGTCGAGGCGCCGAGCAGAAGAGCTTCTCGTACGAAGGGCAGCCGCTCTCCCACGACGGGATCGGCGGCGAGCTCCTCCATCGTCGTGAGAGCCCCGACCCGGACGGTCGTGTCGGTGTGCGTGATGCCGCCCAGGGGCAGGCGGGTGATGTCGATGAGCCGCTCCGGTCCGAGGACCCCGTCCTTCATCAGGTCCAGCTGCGTCGTGCCGCCGGCCAGGAACGACGCGTGCGGATCGGCGCTGACCACGGCGACAGCCTGCTCGGTGTCGGTGGCCCGCACGTAGTCGAAGGGACGCATGGATCAACCCCCCGCCGCAACGTCGCGGATCGCCGCGCGAATGTTCGGATAGGCGCCACAGCGGCAGATGTTGCCGCTCATGAACTCACGGATCTCTTCCTCCGAGTTCGCGCGTCCCTCGGCGATCAGCGCGACCGCCGACATGATCTGCCCCGGCGTGCAGTAGCCGCACTGGAACGCGTCATGCCGGGCGAACGCCTCCTGCACGGGATGCAGCCCCCCGCCGGCCGACAGCGATTCCACCGTGGTGATCTCACGCCCCTCGTACTGCGCGGCCAGCGCCAGACACGACACCACACGCTTGCCGTCCACCAACACCGTGCAGGCCCCGCACGCGCCCTGGTCACACCCCTTCTTGGCCCCCGTCAGACCCAGATGGTCACGCAGCGCGTCGAGCAGCGTCACACGCGCATCGATCTCCAGCCGATGAGCTGCGCCGTTGACAGTGAGAGTGATATCAACCCGAGAGACATCAGGCGACGACTGACCGGCCGACCGCGCCTCGGTTTCCATATGCTTCATGGCGCCTCAATTCCGGGTGAGTGCGCGTCATACCTCGCCGGCGACTCGGTGGCCGACAAGCAGCAGCCTGGACAATCCGAGAGGGTCCGGCAAGTCGATCAGCTCGGCCAGGCCGAGTCTGCGCACCTCGGTGTTTCCGCCGATGGCGGGCCACCGCCTGCGCTCCGACACGACCTGACCGACGGGACGCCGACGGGGCGCGGCACCGCGAACATGGCTGAATCCGGATCCTGACGCGGCGAGGCCGGGCCCCTAGGGCCTAGAGCCGGCGTCCCACCCCGCAGTACGCGTCGACGGGCTGGGCCGGGGACGAGGAGTCCGGGCGCCACTCGGGGACCGGGACGACGCCGGGCTCCACCAGTTCGAGCCCGTCGAAGTAGCCGGCGATCTCCTCGACGCTGCGCACGTAGTACGGCACTGCGCCGCTCGCGTTGTACGCCTCCGACGCGGCGATCATGCCTTCGCTGGTGGCCGTGCTGTCGCTGATGACCAGGTGACTTCCCGACGGGAGTCCCGCCATGAGCCGGCGCACCAGGTCGCGCGCCTGGTCGTAGTCGGCGACATGGCCCAGCGTGTTGAGGATCATCAGGGCGATCGGCCGGGAGAAGTCGAGCGTGCCCTCGGCAGCCTTGAGGACGGCCTCGGGATCGTACAGGTCGGCGTCCAGATAGGCCGTCCTGCCTTCGGGCGTGCTCGTGAGCAGGGCGTGGGCGTGGGTCAGCACGATGGGGTCGTTGTCGACGTACACGATGCGGGAGTCCGGGGCGACGCGCTGCGCCACCTCGTGCGTGTTGTCGGCGGTCGGAAGCCCGGTGCCTATGTCCAGGAACTGCCGGACGCCCTGCTCTCCGGCCAGATAGCGGACGGCCCGCCCCAGGAAGTGCCGGCTCGTGACCGCCACGTCGACGAGGCCGGGGAAGATCTCCTTGATCTGGTCCCCGATCTCACGGTCGACCTCGTAGTTGTCCTTGCCGCCGACGAAGTAGTTCCAGAAGCGGGCCGAATGCGGCTTGGACGTGTCGATCCGGGTACGCGTCTGCGCGGCAGCGATGATCTCGGGGTTGGAGTCCGACACGGCAGAGCCTCCTGCAGCTTGGTGGTGGTGATCAGATCACCAACCTAGGCGAACTTGCCGCTCATGCTGCGGGGTTGGGGGGCTTGCCTCCCGCGAGCCACGGTGTTTTCCGGCCATCGCCGTTGCCCTCCTCCTGAACGCTGGGGTTAGACTGTGAGTCCAGTATTGGATTTTAAGTCCAAGGGAGGGTGGTGTGGTGGAACACGACCCGGACGCCGAGCGGGACGCGATCATCGGCGCCCTCGTCCCGGTGGTTCATGGCATCGCGGCGACCTTCGGGCCCGTGTGCGAGGTCGTGCTGCACGACTACCGGCAGCCGGAGAAGTCGGTGGTCGCCGTCGCCGGTTCGGTCACCGGGCGGGCGGTGGGCGGGGCGATGAGTGAGATCGGCATGCGGGTGCTCGCCCGCGGCGACGAGGCGCGCGACGAGCTGAACTACGTCACGCGGAACGGGGCCGGGCAGCTGCTCAAGTCGTCCACGATGGTGCTGCGTGACTCCGCGGGAGCGGTGTTCGGAGCCCTGTGCGTCAACGTGGACGCCGGCGCGGTCCGGCAGGCCCACGCGCTGCTCGGCGCCCTCGCCGGCATCGGCGGCGACCCGGGGCCGGCGCCGGTCACCACCTTCGGCAACGACATCGACTCGGTCGTCGACGCCATCCTCGACGCCCACCAGCTGCGGCAGCACCAGACGTGGGCCGGCCTCGACCGTGCCGAGCGCCTCGAGTTCTTCCGCAGCCTGGACGAGCACGGCGTGTTCGCGGTGCGCCGGGCGGTCGAGCAGGTCGCCGCCCGCCTCGGCATCTCCCGTGCCTCCGCCTACAGCTACCTCTCCCAGGCCAGAGCCGCCACCGACCCGACGTCCAAGGGGGACAACCAGTGACGACCACCACTCCGCCCGTCACGCTCGACGACGTCCGGGACGCCGCCGCCCGGCTCAAGGGCGTCGCCCACCGCACGCCCGTACTGCGCTCCCGGACCCTGGACGCGCTCGTCGGCGCCGAGGTCTTCCTCAAGTGCGAGAACTTCCAGCGCGTGGGCGCCTTCAAGTTCCGCGGCGCCTACAACACCGCCTCCCGGCTCACGCCCGAACAGCTGGCCCGCGGCATCGCCGCCTACTCGTCCGGCAACCACGCCCAGGCCGTTGCTCTCGCCGCCCGTGAACTGGGCACCACCGCAGTGATCGTCATGCCCGAGGACGCCCCGCCCGCCAAGCGGGACGCCACCCTCGGCTACGGCGCCGAGATCGTCACGTACGACCGCTACACCGGCGACCGGGTCGCCGTCGCCGAAGCGCTGGCCGCCGAGCGGGGTCTCACCGTCATCCCGCCGTACGAGCATCCCCACGTGATCGCCGGGCAGGGCACTGCGGCACTCGAACTCCTCGAAGAAGTGGGGGAGCTGGACGCGCTGATCACACCGGTCGGCGGCGGCGGGCTGATCGCCGGGAGTTCCACCGTGGCCAAGGGAATGCACCCCGGCATCCGTGTGATCGGCATCGAGCCGGAGGCCGGCGACGACACCAAGCGGTCCCTCGAGGCGGGCCACCGGATCGCCATTCCGGTGCCGCGCACCATCGCCGACGGGCAGGCGCTGCACACGCCCGGTGAGCTGACCTTCTCCGTGAACCGGCGGCTCGTCGACGGGATCGAGCTGGTCAGTGACGACGAGATCCGCATGGCGATGCGCTTCGCCTTCGAGCGGCTGAAGATCGTCGTCGAGCCGAGCGGCGCCACCCCGTTGGCCGCCCTGCTCGCAGGCCGGGTGGACAGGCTCCCACGCCGGATCGGCGTGATCGTCTCCGGTGGCAACGTCGACGCCGACCGCTTCGCGCGGCTCTGCGCGGGCGGCGAGTGAGGCAGGCGTGGCGGGCAGGGGCCGTACGGGCGGACGATGGAGGGGAGGGGCTCGGCCCCGCCGGTTCCGCTCACGACCCACGGGAGCGGGAGACGGAGACCGGCCCCGGCCGCATCGGGCGCGGCCGGAAAGGAGGACCTTCATGTTCGAGGTGAAGACGCTCGACAAGCCGGACGAGCGGCGCGACTTCCCGCGCGGTCACCTGGAAGCCGTCCACCTCACGGGACTCGACTTCGCGGTGGCCACCTTCGAGCCGGGCTGGCGCTGGTCGGAGTCCGTCGCCCCCATCGCGGGGACCGACACCTGCCGGATCCACCACAACGGCTACATCGTTCAGGGCCGTCTGCGGATCCGCATGGACGACGGCGCCGAGGGCGAGGTCGGCCCCGGCGACGTCTTCGTCTGCGGGCCCGGACACGACGCCTGGGTCGTGGGCGACGAGCAGGTCGTGGCGTACGACTTCGCGGGAGCCATGGCGACGGAGTACGCGAAGTCCTCGGAGAGCTGACCGAACCCAACGGGAGGCGAACCGGCGCAGGCCCGTCGTGTGCGGGTCTGCGCCTGACACGATGCCGCGCTTGCGTGAGGGAAACCGCACGGTCACGCACCCCGACGCCGTACCGCTCGCTCTGGAGGTGAGCGACCCGGCCTCGGTGGCGGCCGCCGCGGCACAGGCGCAGGACGTCACGATTCTGATCAACAACGCGGGTGCCTCGGTGAACGCGAACTTCCTCGACTCGCCCGTGGAGGACGTCCGCCGCGAGTTCGAGACCAACTTCTACGGGCCGCTCCTCGTCACCCGTGCCTTCGTCCCGGTCCTGGAACGCAACGGCGGCGGCCACATCCTCAACGTCCACTCGGTACTGTCCTGGATCGGCCTCGCCGGCTCCTGCAGCGCCTCCAAGGCCGCCTTCTGGTCGCAGACCAACTCCCTGCGCCTCGACCTCGCACCGCGCGGCATCGACGTCACCGGTCTGCACGTCGGATACGTCGACACGGACCTGACCGCGGAGATCGACGCGCCGAAGTCAACGCCCGAGAGCGTGGCAGCCCAGGCCCTCGACGGCATCGAGTCCGGCGCGTTCGAGGTACTGGCCGACGACATCTCACGCCAGGTCAAGGCGGGGCTGTCGGCCGACCTCGGGGCGCTGTATCCCCAGCTCGCCGCCTGATCAGACCGGCAGCAGGCGGGCGATCAGCGTGCTGAGCTGCTGCGCATTGCGGCACTCGTGCATCTCGACCAGGTCGGCGTAGTCCGGGGCGGCGGAGTCGCCGGTGCCCCACTGGGGGCGTGGCTCGGGGTTCAACCAGTAGACGCGGCGGGCCCGTTCGGTGATCTGCCGTACGGCTGCCAGGTTCGGATCGCTCATGTTCGTACGGGCATCCCCGAGCACGAACACGGTCGTCCGCGGGCCCACCGCATCGCCGTACCGTTCCGCGAACTCGCCCAGTGCGACGCCGTAGTCGCTGCTGCCGTGCCAGCCCGTGAGCCTCGCCTCGGAGCGGATACGGGCGCCGAGGCCCCCGGAGTCGGCGGCGCCGTGCACCAACAGCCCCGTCACCTCGTCGATCCGGTTGACGAACGCGAACACCCGCAGCTTGCTGAACTGGTCGTGCAGCGCCTGCACCAGCAGCATCGTGAAGTCCGAGAAGCCGGACACCGAGCCCGACACATCGCACAGCAGCACCAGTTCGGGCCGGACCGGACGGCGCCGGCGCAGCACCGGCCGCATCGGCACCCCACCCGTCGACAACGATCCGCGCAGGGTCCGCCGCAGGTCGATGCTGCCCCGCGCGGCACGGCGCCGGCGGGCGGCCAAGCGGGTGGCGAGCTTGCGGGCGAGTGGCGATACGGTCCGACGCAGCTCGGCCAGCCGGTCCCTCCCGGCATACAGGAAGTCGACCCGGTCGGCGGTGGGCGTCACCGCCCGCCGGGCGATCTCCTCCCGGCCACGCCGCTCGGCGACCCGGCGCCGTGCCTCCGCGGCCACCTGCCCGCGGAAGGCCTCGATGCGCCGCCGGATCTCGTCCTCCAGCAACCGGTCGGTGAAGCCCGCATCGCCCGACTGCGCCCGCACGCTGTCGCGGACCCGTGCGAGCAGCGTCTGCGGGCGGATCCGGTCGAGGGTCTGGTACGACGACCAGCCGTCGGACGCCGGTGCACTCCCGTATCCGCCGAAGCCGTCGACGGCCTCGGCCGCAAGCAGGCCCAGCAGCGCGGTGTCGCCCGCGGCGAGGGCTGCCGCAATCCGGTCGCGCAGTTCGTCCCGGTCCGCCGTACCGGCCTCGGGTGCGCCGACGCCGCGCGGGAAGTACAGGTCGAAGACCGGGTCGAACACCTGCCGTTGGCCCGTGGTGTGCAGCAGCGTCGCCGCCAGCCCCTCCCGCAGCAGCTCACGGTCGGCGAGCCCCAGGGCCTCCACCGCCCGGGCCGCGTCCACGGTCTCGCCGGTGCCGACCCGCACGCCGTGCGCACGGAGCGCGGCGACGAGACCCGTCAGCCGGGACGCGACATCCGACGGCGCGGTTGTCATACGGCGTCCAGGTCCAGCTTGGCCCCCGCCTTGAGGACATCGTCCTGATGCTTGAGGAGGACGCCCAGGGTGTCCCGTACGACGCTCTCGTCGAGCCTGTCGGCGCCGAGCGCGAGCAGGGTGCGCGCCCAGTCGACGGTCTCGGCGACCGACGGCGCCTTCCGCAGGTCCATCGCGCGCAGGGCGCCGACCACCCGGACCACGGACTCGGTCAGCGCCGCGTCGATCCCGGGGACCTTCAGCCGGACGATCCGCCGTTCCAGCTCCTCCTCGGGGAAGCCGATGTGGAGGAACAGGCAGCGGCGGCGCAGCGCCTCGGACAGCTCACGGGTCGCGTTGGAGGTGAGGACGACGAAGGGGCGGCGCGTCGCGGTGATCGTGCCCAGCTCCGGGACGGTGACCTGGAAGTCGCTGAGCACCTCCAGGAGCAGGCCCTCCACCTCGACGTCCGCCTTGTCGGTCTCGTCGATCAGCAGCACCGTGGGGTCGTCGCCCCGGATGGCGGTCAACAGCGGGCGGGCGAGCAGGAACTCCTCGCTGAAGATGTCCGTGCGGGTCTCGTCCCAGGTCTCGTCGCGGCCGGCGGTGATACGCAGGAGCTGCTTGGCGTGGTTCCACTCGTACAGCGCCCGTGACTCGTCGACCCCCTCGTAGCACTGGAGCCGCACGAGTCGGGCCCCGGCCACCTGTGCGACGGCCTTGGCGAGTTCCGTCTTGCCGACACCCGCCGGACCCTCCACGAGGAGCGGCTTGCCGAGCCGGTCGGCGAGGAACACGGTCGTGGCGACCGCGGGTGAGGCCAGATAGCCGGTCTCGGCGAGGCGTGCGGAGACATCGTCGACGGAAGTGAACAACCGGGCCTCCGGCGGTGCGGTGAATCGGAACCAGGCACCTATCTAAGCGCTTGTTCACCCACGCTGTCACGGGGGTTCCATCGATACACCGATTGGTTTCCCCTGGCGCTGCGACGCCGTAGCCTCGCCGTATGGCCACGACAGACAAGGCGTCCCCCCGGGAGCGGTTGCTCGACGCGGCGGCAGAGCTCTTCTACCGCGACGGCGTCTCCATCGGCGTCGAGGCGCTGTGCCGGACCGCCGGTGTCTCCAAGCGGTCCATGTACCAGCTGTTCGACAGCAAGGACGAGGTGCTGGCCGCGAGCCTGGAGCGGCGGCTTCCGTCGTACGAGGCCCGGGTGGAGACGCTGGACGACGGGCCGGCCACCGCCACGGTGACCGCGCTCCTCGACGCGGCGGGCTTGGAGTAGGAAGGGGGCGGCCGCCGCAGCGACCGCCCCTCGTGGTCCGCTCACGCGGCCACCGCCACTGCCCCGACCACCGGTGCCGCGCGTTGCGGGGTGCACTCGGAGACACCCCGTACGGGTCACCACAACGAGGCGCCCCGACGGCCCGCCCGATGCAATGGACGGGTGACCGCGACCCCGGACGACTGTCTCGCGCGCAACGAGTGGATCTGTGGCGACTATCTGAGCAGCCGCCGCGAGATCCTCCTCGACGCAGTGGTCCAGCATGTGCAGCTGACGTCGGTCTCGGTCCTCGTCGGCCTGGCCATCGCCCTGCCGCTGGCGGTGCTGGGGCACCGGTGGGGCTGGGCGGCCGGGCCGGTCCTCGCCGTGACCACGATCCTGTACACGATCCCGTCCCTGGCCATGTTCTCGCTGCTGCTGCCGCTGTACGGGCTGTCCTCGACGCTCGTGGTGGCCGGGCTGGTGCTGTACTCGCTGACCCTGCTCGTACGCAACGTCCTCGCCGGTCTGCGGGCGGTCCCCGAGGACACCCGGCAGGCGGCCCGCGGAATGGGCTACGGCCCCGTCCGGCAGCTCCTCACCGTCGAACTGCCGCTCGCCCTGCCCGCCGTGATGGCCGGACTGCGCATCGCCACCGTCTCCGCGGTCTCGCTCGTGACGGTGGGCGCGATCGTGGGCTTCGGCGGACTCGGAAATCTGATCTACTCCGGAATGAACACGTACTTCAAGGCGCAGGTGCTGACGGCGTCGGTGCTGTGTGTGGTGATCGCCGTCGTCGCGGACCTGTTCCTGCTGGGCGTTCAGCGACTGATCACGCCGTGGACGAGGGCCCGTCCATGAGTACGCTCGCCGACACCTGGGCCTGGCTCACCGACCCCGCGCACTGGTCGGGCGCCGAGGGCGTCTGGCACCGGTTGCTGCAGCACCTCGTCCTCACCGTCGCCTGCCTGGTCGTCAGCTGTCTGATCGCCCTGCCCGTCGCCCTCGTCCTCGGCCACCTCGGCAAGGGCGGCGCGCTCGCCGTCAACATCTCCAACGTCGGCCGGGCGGTCCCCACCTTCGCGGTCCTGGTGCTCCTGCTGCTGACCCCCATCGGCAAGTGGGGAGAGGGGCCGACAGTCGTCGCCCTGGTGCTGTTCGCCGTACCGCCGCTGCTCACCAACGCGTACGTCGGGATGCGGGAGGTCGATCGCAGCACCGTGCAGGCGGCACGGGGTATGGGGATGACGGGCCGCCAGGTGATGTTTCACGTGGAACTGCCCCTTTCGCTCCCGATGATCCTGACCGGCGTGCGGATCGCCGCCGTCCAGCTCGTCGCCACGGCCACGATCGCCGCGCTGGCGGGCGGGGGAGGGCTGGGCCGGATCATCACCGCCGGATTCAACCTGGCCAGTACGCCGCAGGTGGTGGCCGGTGCCGTGCTCGTCGCCGTGTTCGCGCTGATCGTCGAGGGCGTCTTCGAGAGCGCCGAGCGGCTGGCACCGGCGTGGGCGAGGGGTTCGGGATGAGCTGCCGTACCACCCTGGTGGCCGTTCTGCTTCTGCTCTCGACCGCCTGCGCCACCGGCCCCTCCCTGGAGAACCAGGGCGAGGTGACCGCACCGCCCGGCGACAGCCGGCATCTGACCGTCGGCTCCGCCGGATTCACCGAGAGCGACCTGCTCGCCCAGATGTACGCCCTGCTGCTGAACCAGGCCGGCTACCAGACCTCGCTCCTCACCGTCGCCAACCGCGAACTGTACGAACCGGCCCTCGAATCCGGCCAGATCGACGTGGTCCCGGAGTACGCGGCCACCTTCGCCGACTGGCTCAACGCCAAGGCCAACGGGGCGGACGCGCCGCCGGTCGGCTCACCCGACCTCGACGCCACCATGACAGCACTGCGCCGCCTCGCCACGCCCCGCGGTCTGACCGTCCTCGACCCCGGCCGGGCCGTCGACCAGAACGCCTTCGCGGTGAGCGCCTCCTACGCCCGACGCCACGACCTCAGGACGCTCAGCGACCTCGGCGCCTCCGGCCTCCGGGTGCGCCTCGCCGCCGGTGACGAGTGCGTCCAACGCCCTTACTGCGCACCGGGGTTGAAGAAGACCTACGGCATCGACATCATCGCCGTCGACCCCAAGGGCGTCGGCACCACCCAGGCCAAACGGGCGGTGCAGAGCGGCCAGGACCAGATGGTGCTGACCACCACGACCGACGCCACCCTCGACGAGTTCGGCCTGGTCCTCCTCGCCGACGACAAGCACCTCCAGAACGCCGACTACGTCGTCCCCGTCGTCAACCGTGCCCGCGCGGGCGGCCCCGGCCCCGCCAAGGCCCTCGACCGACTCAACGACGTCCTCACCACCGCCGATCTGGCGTCCATGAACCAACAGGTCGACAGCTGGCGCCGGCTGGCGACGGACGTGGCCCGGACGTATCTGGAGGACAAGGGGCTGCTCAAGTAGGCGGTCAGGCGTCGGCCACCGAGTCGAACGTCACCTGACCCCGCGCCACGCCCAACGCGTCCGCGTCCACCGAGCGTCGCAGTGCCTCGTGCAGCTTGGCCGGGGTCAGCACGCCGAGGAAGCGGGCGCCGTCCAGCACCGCGACCCAGCCGGCGTCGTGCTGGAGCATCACGCCGAAGGCCTGCTTGAGCGGTGCGCCCACGGGAACCCAGGCGTTCATCCGGTGCGCGAGGTCGCCGACCGTACCGCCCGCCCCGAGCTCGTCGATCCCGGCCCAGCCGTGCAGATCGCCGTGCGTGTCCAGGACCACCGCCCAGCGTGCGCCCTCCGAGCGCAGCCGGTCGGCGGCCTGCCCGGCCGGCTCGTACAGCCGGGCGATCGGCGGCTGTTCCAGGTCGCCGGGCTCGATCGCGGTCACCGACAGCCGCTTCAGCCCCCGGTCGGCGCCGACGAACTCCGCGACGTACGGCGACGCCGGTGTGCCCAGCACCGCTCCGGGCGTGTCGAACTGCTCGATGCGCCCCTGCCCGTACACGGCGATCCGGTCGCCGAGCCGCACCGCCTCCTCGATGTCGTGCGTGACCAGCAGCACCGTCTTGCGCACCGCCGCCTGCATCCGCAGAAACTCGTTCTGCAGCTGCTCCCGCACGACCGGGTCGACCGCGCCGAACGGCTCGTCCATCAGCAGCACCGGCGGATCGGCGGCCAACGCCCGTGCCACGCCGACCCGCTGGCGCTGACCGCCCGACAACTGGTGCGGATAGCGCGTGCCGTACGTGTGGGGATCCAGCCCCACCAGATCGAGGAGCTCGGCGGCGCGGGCCCGCGCCCTGGTCCGCTTCCAGCCGAGCAGTGAGGGCACGGTCGCCGTGTTGTCGAGGATCGTGCGGTGCGGGAACAGGCCCACCTGCTGGATGACGTAGCCGATCCGCCGTCGCAGCAGTACCGGATCGACGGCGGCGATGTCCTCGCCACCGACGAGGATCCGGCCCGAGGTCGGTTCGATGAGCCGGTTGACCATCGTCATGGTCGTCGTCTTGCCGCAACCGGACGGGCCGACGAGCGTGACGAGCTCGCCCTCGGACACCTCGAAGGACAGTCCGTCCACGGCCGTCGTACCGTCCGGATACCGCTTGGTGACCTGTTCGAACCGGATCATGACCTCACGCTAACGGCGCTGCCCGGCACCCGCTCACCGACGGCGTCCCACTGGCTGGTGAACGGTCCATTCCGGTTTTGAACTGTTTCAATCCACTCCTGGTCGGGACGGGGCGCTGAGGCGTTCTGTTTGATTCTGGTGACAACTCCCGCTGCTGGGGGCATAGACAGTGGCCACAGTCGCCACTACCTTCAACCGCCGATCGACTGAATCGATACAACTCCGACCGGCCGAAGGGACACGGCATGAACGACGGAGTAGGCGGCACCCCCCGCGACGGAGTGCGGCGCAGAACGGTCCTCACCACGGCACTGGGCACCGTCCCCGCGGTGATCGCCGGTGGCGTCGCAGGCGGGGGCACGGCGTCGGCCGCACCCGCCGACGCCCCCGCCTCGGACCGCGGCTCGGTCACGGGGCTGACGGTCGAGCACCGGACGAACCCGCTCGGCATCGACGCCGACGCCCCGAGGTTCGGCTGGCTCATGGCCTCCGCAGCCCGCGGTCGGCGCCAGTCGGCGTACCGCATCCTCGTTGCGACCTCGGCCGAACGCCTGCGACGCGGCCGCCCGGACGTCTGGGACAGCGGCCGCATCACCTCGGCCGACTCGGTCGCCGTGCGCTACGCGGGCCCCGCCCTGCACGCCTCCACTCGCTACCACTGGACGGTGACGGTCTGGGACGAGACCGGCCGCACCGTCCCCGCCGCCCCGACCGCCCACTTCGAGACCGGCCTGCTCAGCACCGACGGCATCGCAGGCTGGAACGGCGCCCGGTGGATCACCATGGCGGGCAAGCAACCCAACAGCCCCGGCGCCCCGCTGCTGCGCCGGCAGACCCGGCTGACAGGGCGTCACGTACGCGACGCCCGGCTCTGCATCTCCGCCCTCGGCGTGTACGACGCCTACGTCAACGGCCACCGGGTCGCCGTGCCGCAGGGCGACGGCACCACCCACGAACTGCTGACGCCGGGCTGGACCAACTACGACAGCACCGTCAACTACTTCACCTACGACGTCACGGACCTGGTCGCGGGGCAGCGGCACCAGGGGCACGTCACCCTCGCGGCCGTCCTCGGCAACGGCTGGTACAACGGCCGTGTCTCCGACAACAGCACCTACTGCTCCGCCGACGGCAACCGCCTGGCCCTCAAGGCCAAGCTCCTCGTCCGGTACGCCGACGGATCCGAGCAGACGATCGTCACCGCACCCGGCGACGACTGGAAGGCCACGGACACCGGCCCTTACCGCGCCGACGACATCTACGACGGCCAGACCTACGACGCCCGCAGGGAACTCCCGGGCTGGACGGCGAACGGCTTCGACGCGTCCGACTGGGCCGACGTGAGCGAGCACGACTTCACCTCCAGGTTCCCCGACGCGAAGCTGGTCGCCTATCCCGGCGAGAGCGCCCGCCTGATGCCGGCCTGGGACCGCAGGCCGCACTCCATCACCGTGTACACCGGCGTGTCCGGCCAGGACGGCAGCCCGGGCGGCAAGGGCCGCATCGTCGTCGACCCCGCCCGCACGGTCACCGACCCGGCCACCGCGGCCACCGCTGCCGTGACCCTGCACCCCGGCGACACCGCCGTGATCGACCTCGGCCAGAACATGGTCGGCGTACCCCGCTACACCCTGCGCGGCCCGGCGGGCGCCCAAGTCGCCTTCAAACCCGGCGAGATGCTCAACGACGACAGCGCCGGAGCGGACGGCCCCGCCGGCTCGGGTCTACCGGGCCAACCTCCGCACCGCCAAGGCCACCAGCACGTACGTCCTCAAGGGCGACCCCGACGGCGAGACCCACCAGGACTCGCTGACCTTCTACGGCTTCCGCTACGTCTCCGTCACCGCGACCGACACCGTCACCCTCACCGCGTTCACCGGCAGGGTCGCCACCTCCGCCCTCCGCGACATCGGCACGATCACCACAGACGACGCCGACGTCAACCAGCTGATCAGCAACGTCCGTTGGGGCCAGCGCGGCAACTACCTGTGGGTGCCCACCGACTGCCCGCAGCGCGACGAACGCTGCGGCTGGACCGGCGACACCCAGCTCTTCTCCCACACCGGCCTCTACAACGCCGACGCGGTGAACTTCCTCAGCCACTTCCAGGACACCCTGATCGACTCGCAGCGCACCTACGGCGCGGACGGCGCCCAGTTCACCTGGATCGCCCCCGGCGCCCGCTACAACCAGCCGGTCCCGGCGAGCGGTTGGGCGGACTGCGGGGTGGTCGTGCCATGGACGATCTGGCAGATGTCCGGCGACACCACCGTCATCGACCGCAGCTGGGCCGCGATGAAGAAGTACATGGACTGGATCCGGCAGCGCACCGGTGACACCTACGCCGGGCAGGGTGCGATCTTCGGTGACTGGCTGGCCTTCCAGGACACCAGCACGCAGCTCATGAGCGACGTCTACTACGGCCACAGCGCCCGGCTCATGGCGGACATGGCGCGCGCCACCGGCCGCAGCGCCGAGTCCCGTGCGTACGAGGAGCTCTTCTCCCGGATCAAGCGGGCGTTCATCACCAAGTACCTCGCCACCGACGCGACCACGGGACGGATCACGGTCCGATCGAGCCTGGGCAATCCGCCGCCGACGCCCGGCGACAGCCCGCGCAAGACCGAGGACGACACCCAGACCGCCCTGCTGTGGGTCCTCAAACTCGGCTTCCACGAGACCGAGGCACAGCGCCGCGCGCTCGTCGCCCTCCTCGCCGAGAACATCGGCAACGACGAGGCCTACAAGGAGGCCCACCCCGACAGCACGCGCGTGAAGTACGCCGAGAACACCCTCTCCGTCGGCTTCCTCGGCGTGAACGTCCTCGCCCCGGTGCTCACCGACGAGGGTCGCGTCGACCTGGCGTACAAGCTGCTGCACCAGGACGCCATGCCGTCCTGGCTGTACTCGGTGAGAAACGGTGCGACCACGATCTGGGAGCGCTGGAACTCGTACTCGAAGGAGGACGGCTTCGGCCCGGTCGACATGAACTCGTTCAACCACTACTCCTACGGCGCGATCATGGAGTGGATGTACGAGAGCATGGCCGGCATCGCCAAGGACCCGGCCCACCCCGGCTTCCGGCACTTCTTCCTCAGGCCTCACCTCGACACGACCGGCAAGGTCACGCGGGTGGCCGGGTCGCATCTCTCGCCCTACGGCGAGATCGTCAGCGAGTGGAAGGCAGACGGCCGCAGGCTGACCTACCGGGCCGCGGTGCCCGCGAACACGACCGCGACCCTCCGCATCCCCACCACCGACCCGGCGACGGTCCGCGAGGGCCGGACACCCCTCTCCCGGGTCGAGGGCGTGAAGTACCTGGGCTTCACGGACGGCACCGCCTCCTACCGGCTCCCGTCCGGCCGCTACGAGGTGACGTCCACGCTCGCCTGACCGCCCACCAGCACCACCTCCAGGGTGCGCGGACCATGCACCCCCTCGACCCGGTCCAGCTCGATGTCGCTGGTCGCCGACGGACCGGAGATCCACGTCAACGGGCGGGCGGGGTCGAGGCGTTCGAGGGCCTGCGGGACGGAGGAGACGACCTGATCCGGGACCCGCACCACACAGATGTGGTGATCGGGGACGAGGGTGATGCGGCGGCGGCCCTGGTCGGGGGAGCCGTCCAGGACGATCGTGCCGGTCTCGGCGACGGCCACCGCACATGCCGTGACCACGCTGTCGACCTGGTCCAGTTCGTGCGGGGTGCTCTCCGCCCGGTCCGGGATCCGCTCGGCGTCGCTCGCCGCGAGCCACTCCACCTCCAGGCCCGGCGGCACGAGCACCGTCTTCGAGCCGCGCGCGGCGAGCATCCCGCCGATCGTCGCCGCGAGATCGGCGGGAGTGCAGCGGTGCACGATCGCCCGGTAGTCGGCCAGGTTCTCGGCCAGCAGATCCACGGTCTCCTCGACACTCCGGTCGCCGTGCGCGTGCAGATAGTCGCGGGCAACGGCCTGCTCGTACGGCGTTTCGTCCTGTCGTGCGGCCGCCAGTGCCCGTTGTACCCGGCCCAGGATCCGTTCCCTGCTGCTCACTTCGCGTCGTCCTTCCCGCCGTTCGTACGCTGCCACCAGTCCCGGAACGGCTCCTTGGGCACCGTCGGCAGATCGCGGGTCCCGCTCCACGCCTTGCCCGGGCCCGGGAGCGACCGCGGATGCAGGCGGCGGGTGCGCGAGGCGAGCCGCTGGCCGGTGCGCAGGGCGCCCGGATGGCTGAACGCCCAGCGCGCCGCCCGCATCGCGGCCCGCTCGGCGGCGTGCCCCTTCGCGGGCTTCAGCACCACCTTGTTGCCCTGCCGCGTCACCTGGCCGCCCTCCACGACCCGCTCCCTGAGATGCACCAGCACCTCGGGGATGTCGATGGCCACCGGGCACACGTCGTAGCAGGCGCCGCACAGCGACGACGCGTACGGCAGTGAGGCGTCGATCTCGCTTGTCACGCCCCGGAGTTGAGGGCTGAGGATGGCGCCGATGGGGCCCGGATAGACCGAGCCGTAGGCGTGCCCGCCGGCCCGCTCGTACACCGGGCACACGTTGAGACACGCCGAGCAGCGGATGCAGCGCAGGGCCTGGCGGCCGACCTCGTCGGCGAGTGTGTCGGTGCGGCCGTTGTCGAGGAGGACCAGGTGGAAGTTCTGAGGCCCGTCCTCGTCCGTCGTACCGGTCCACATCGACGTGTACGGGTTCATGCGCTCGGCGGTGGAGGAGCGGGGGAGTGTCTGCAGGAACACCTCCAGGTCCTGCCACGTGGGCACGATCTTCTCGATGCCGACGACCGAGATCAGCGTCTCGGGCAGGGTCAGGCACATCCGCCCGTTGCCCTCGGACTCCACGACCACCAGCGTGCCGGTCTCGGCGACCATGAAGTTGGCGCCGGAGATGCCGACCTTGGCCCGCAGGAACTTCTCGCGGAGGTGGAGGCGGGCCGCCTCGGCGAGTTCGGCGGGTGTGTCGGTCAGGCCTTCCGGAGCGGGGCGGCCCCACTCGCTCATCTCCTTGCGGAAGATGTCCCGGATCTCGCCCCGGTTGCGATGGATCGCCGGGACGAGGATGTGCGAGGGCCGGTCCTTGCCCAACTGCACGATCAGCTCGGCGAGATCGGTCTCGTAGGCGTGGATGCCCTCTTCGAGAAGGGCCTCGTTGAGCCCGATCTCCTGCGTGGCCATCGACTTGACCTTGACGACCTCCGACTCACCGGTCGCCTTGACGAGGTCCGCCACGATCCGGTTGGCCTCGTCGGCGTCGGCGGCCCAGTGGACGGTACCGCCCGCCGCTGTCACCGACTTCTCCAACTGCACGAGGTAACGGTCGAGATGACGGAGCGTGTGGTCCTTGATCTGCTTCCCGGCCTCCCGCAGCGCCGCCCAGTCGGACATCTCCGCGACGGCCTTCGCACGCTTGGCGCGGATGGTGTGCGTGGCGTGTCGCAGATTGCCCCGCAGGGTCTGGTCGTGCACGGCCTCGTGCGCGGCCTTCGGAAAGGCCGGCATCCCCAGATACGTTCCGCTCATACGGCCGGTTCCTCCTCCGTGCTCGCCAGGATCTCCGCGATGTGCACCGGCCGCATGCCGGTCCGCAGCCGGGCCATCGTGCCGCCGATGTGCATCAGACAGGAGTTGTCGGCCGCGCACAGCACCCCGGCCCCCGTCGACTCGGCGTTGCGCACCTTGTCGGCGCCCATCGCCGCCGAGACATCGGAGTTCTTCAACGCGAACGTGCCGCCGAACCCGCAGCACTCCTCGGCCCCCGGCAGCTCCACCAGCTCCAGCCCCCGCACGGCCTGGAGCAGCCGTCGCGGCCGGTCGCCGAGCCCCAGCCCGCGCAGCCCGTGGCAGGTCGGGTGATAGGTCACCTTGTGCGGGTAGTACGCCCCCACGTCCGTCACGCCTAGCACGTCCACCAGGAACTCGGTCAGCTCGTACGTCTTCGGCACCACGGGCGCCAGCGTGGCGGCGAGGGTGTCCCCCCGCCCCTCGGCCCGCGCCCGCTCACCCATCCGCGGATACAGCTCCCGCACCATCGCCCCGCACGACCCGGACGGCGTGACGATCGCCTCGTACTCCCCGAAGACATCGGAGAAATGCCGGGCGAGCGGCTCGGCCTCGTGCCGGTATCCGGTGTTGTAGTGCGCCTGCCCGCAGCAGGTCTGCGCCATCGGGAAGTCGACCTCGACGCCCAGCCTGGTCAGCAGTTTCACCACGGCGCGCCCGGTGTCCGGATAGAGCGTGTCGTTGACACAGGTCAGGAACAGGGCGACACGCATCGCGGCTCCTTGTGATCGATCATCGGATGAGTGCAGGGTAGTGCGGGCGCGTGGGCCGGGGGAGACCCCGCTCACCGTCAGGTGAGCCGGGCCTCCGCCTCGCTCCAGCGTGCCGCGTCCCCCCGCGGCTCGTACCGCGTCAACGGCTGCGTACGGGTGAGCAGGCGCCGCCCGGCCGCGAGGTCGCCCACCAGCCCATGGGCCCGGGCCTGGACCAGGACGTTCCCGAGGGCGGCGGCCTCGGTCGGGCCCGTCACCACCGGCAGCCCGCAGGCGTCGGCGGTCAGCTGGCACAGCAGGGCGTTGCGGGTGCCGCCCCCGACGACGTGCACTACGTCGACCGGGTGATCGGCCAGCCGCTGCGCCTCCGCGATCGCCCGGCGGTGCGCGAGGGCGAGCGAGTCGAGGATGCAGCGCGTGATCTCGGCGGGCGACTCGGGCACCGGCTGCCCCGACGCGCGGCACGCCTCGGCGATCCGCTCCGGCATCCGGCCCGGCGCGAGAAACGCCGCGTCGCCCGCGTCCACGACCGACCGCAGCGCCGGCACCTTGGACGCGTCGAGCAGCAGCTCGCCCAGGTCCGGGTCCCCCCAGGCCCGTACGCACTCCTGGAGCAGCCACAGGCCCATGATGTTCCGCAGATAGCGGACCGTGCCGTCCAGCCCCAGCTCGTTGGTGAAGTTGGCGGCCCGGCTCTCCTCGCTCAGCACGGGGGCATCGAGCTCCAGCCCGGCCAGCGACCACGTGCCGGTACAGATGTACGCGAACCGTTCACGCCCGGCCGGCACGGCGGCCACGGCGGACGCGGTGTCGTGCGACCCGACGGTCGTCACCGGCACCGGCCCGCTCAGCCCGGTCTCCTCCAGCGCCTCGGCCCGCAGCACACCCGCCGGATCACCGGGCTGCCTGAGCGGCGCGAACAGCCCCAGGTCGAGACCGAGCCGCGCGGCGATGTCGTACGACCAGTCGCGCGTGCGGGGATCGATCAGCTGGGTGGTGGAGGCGTTGGTGAGCTCGGTGCCCTGCTCGCCGGTGAGCCAGTACGTCAGCAGGTCGGGGATGAGCAACAGCCGCTGGGCATGAGCCAGTTGGGCCGAGTCCTGCGCCGCCGTCAGCTGGTACAGGGTGTTGAAGGGGGCGTACTGCAACCCGGTCGCCGCGTACAGCTCCTGCGCCGGGACGGTCGCCCACACCTTCTCCGCGACCCCCTCGGTACGGGAGTCCCGGTAGTGCACGGGGTTGCCGAGCAGTGCCCCGTCGGCGTCCAGCAGGCCGTAGTCCACGGCCCAGCTGTCGATGCCGACGGAGTCGACCTGCCCGGCCGCCCGCAGCCCGTCCAGCACCCCGGCATACAGAGCGAGCACGTCCCAGCGCAGCCCTTCGGGCACCCGGACGGGCCGGTTGGGGAAGCGGTGCGCCTCGGTCAGCTCCAGGCTGTCCGGGCCGACGCGGCCGACCATGACCCGCCCGCTGGAGGCGCCCAGGTCGACCGCGGCGTACGACTTCACACCGGCGCTCATCGCAGGAAGGCGGCCGCGACGCCGGCGTCGACCGGGATGTGCAATCCGGTGGTGTGGGTCAGGTCCCCACCGGTCAGCGCGAAGACGGCGTTCGCGACATGGTCCGGGAGCACCTCGCGCTTGAGGATGGTCCGCTGGGCGTAGAACTCGCCGAGCTTCTCCTCCTCCACGCCGTACACGGCGGCCCGCTGGGCACCCCAGCCACCGGCGAAGATCCCGGACCCGCGCACCACACCGTCCGGGTTGACCCCGTTGACGCGGATGCCGTGCTCACCCAACTCGGCGGCCAGCAGCCGCACTTGATGAGCCTGGTCGGCCTTGGTCGCCGAGTAGGCGATGTTGTTGGGCCCGGCGAAGACGGCGTTCTTGGAGGCGATGTAGACGATGTCACCGCCCAGCCCCTGAGCGATCATCACCTGGGCGGCTTCCCTCGACACCAGGAAGGAACCGCGGGCCATGATGTCGTGCTGGAGGTCCCAGTCCTTGGCCGAGGTCTCCAGCAGCGGCTTGGAGATGGAGATCCCGGCGTTGTTGACGACCAGATCAACCCCACCGAAGGCCAGCACGGCCGCCTCGAAGGCGTCGGCGATCTGCTCCTCGGACGTGACGTCCACGGTCACCGCGACGGCCTTGTCGGGACCGCCGAGCTCCTCGGCGACGGCCTGGGCGTTCTCGGCGTCGAGGTCGGCGACGACCACACACGCACCCTCACCGACCAGCCGGTGCGCGATGGCCTTCCCGATACCACTGCCCGCCCCGGTCACCAGCGCGACCCGCGTCGCGAGCGGCTTGGGTTTCGGCATCCGCTGGAGCTTGGCCTCTTCGAGGGCCCAGTACTCGATGCGGAACTTCTCCGACTCCTCGATGGGCGCGTACGTCGAGACGGCCTCGGCCCCACGCATCACATTGATGGCGTTGACATAGAACTCGCCCGCCACCCGGGCCGTCTGCTTGTCCTTGCCGAAGGAGAACATGCCGACACCCGGGACCAGCACGATCGCCGGGTCGGCGCCGCGCATGGCGGGGGAGTCGGGCAGGGCGTGCCGCTGGTAGTAGGCGGCGTACTCCTCGCGGTACTCGGCGTGCAGTTCCTTGAGCCGGGCGATGGCCTCGTCCAGCGGAGCGGTGGGCGGCAGGTCGACGACGAGCGGCCGCACCTTGGTCCGCAGGAAGTGGTCCGGGCAGGAGGTGCCGAGGGCAGCCAGCCGCGGATGCTCGGCCCGGGCCAGGAACTCCAGCACGACATCGGAGTCGGTGAAGTGCCCGACCTGCGCCTTGTCCTGCGAGGCGACGGCACGGACATACGGGGCCAGCGCCGCCGCCCGCTCCCGCCGCTCGGCCTCGGGCAGCGCCTTGTACCCGTCGATCACCGGCCCGAAGGGCTCGGGCTTGCCCCGCTCGGCGAGGAAGGCCTCGGCGGTCCGGATGATGTGCAGCGAGTTCCGCTCACACTCCTCGGAGGTGTCCCCCCAGGCGGTGATCCCGTGCCCGCCGAGAATGCACCCGACGGCCTGCGGATTCGCTGCCTTCACTGCGGCGATGTCGAGCCCGAGCTGAAACCCGGGCCGCCGCCACGGCACCCACACCACGGTGTCACCGAAACACTCGGCGGTGAGCTTCTCGCCGTCGGCGGCACAGGCCAGCGCGATACCGGAGTCGGGATGCAGATGATCGACATGCGCGGCCTCGACCAGCCCATGCATGGCGGTGTCGATGGAGGGGGCGGCCCCGCCCTTGCCGTGCAGGCAGTAGTCGAAGGCGGCGACCATCTCGTCCTCACGCTCGACGCCCGGGTAGACGTCGACGAGCGCCCGCATACGGTCCAGCCGCAACACGGCCAGCCCACCCTCGGTGAGCGTACCGAGGTCGCCCCCGGACCCCTTGACCCACATCAGCTCGACGTCACCACCGGTGACAGGGTCGGTGTCGGTGCCCTTCGCGGAGGCGTTTCCGCCGGCGTAGTTGGTGTTGCGGGGATCGGAGCCGAGCCGATGGGAACGAGCGAGGAGGGCGGCGGCTTCGGGGTGCAGTGCCATGTCTTCTCAGTCCTTCAGGATGTAAAGGGGATCTTCAAACGCGCCAGGGGGCAGTGCCCCTCAGGGGGGCGGGGAACTGCGCGACCAGCCACAAACGGCCCGCAGCCTGCGACGAACCGAATCCGGCAGACGCGACGCAGTCAGTGATCACGCCCCCCAGCCCGCCTGCTGCCCGCCGACCCGCTCCTCAGCGATCTTCTCGGCCCACCCGGACCGGGCATACGCACCCATGGGGTCGGCGTCCAGCCCCATCTCCGCACGCACCTCGGCAAGCAGTGGCCGCACATCCGTGTTGTACGCGTCCATCAGCACGGCGTTGGCGCCCAGCACATCCCCCGCCTGCTGCGCAGCACCCAGCGCGTCCCGATCCACGAGCAGCGCCTTCGCCGTGGCCTCCTGCACATTCATCACCGACCGGATGATCGCCGGAATCTTGGCCTCGATGTTGTGGCACTGGTCGAGCATGAACGCGACCTCGGGCGTGAACCCACCCCCACGCACCACCTCGTACATGATCCGGAACAACTGGAACGGATCCGCGGCCCCGACCATGAGGTCGTCGTCCGCATAGAACCGCGAGTTGAAGTCGAACCCCCCGAGCTTCCCCTCCCGCAGCAGCGTCGCGACGATGAACTCGATGTTGGTGCCGGGCGCGTGATGACCCGTGTCGACAACGACCTGCGCCTTCTCCCCGAGCTTCAGACAGTGCGCATACGCCGTCCCCCAGTCCGGAACGTCCGTCGTGTAGAACGCCGGCTCGAAGAACTTGTACTCCAGCAGCATCCGCTGCCCGTCCCCGAGCCGCTCGTACACCTCGGCCAGGCCCTCCGCCAGCCGGTCCTGCCGAGCCCGGATGTCGTCCTGCCCGGGATAGTTGGTCCCGTCGGCGAACCACAGCTTCAGGTCCGTGGACCCCGTCGCGTCCATGATGTCGACGCACTCGAGCAGATGGTCCACTGCCTTCCTGCGCACCGCCGCATCCGGATGACAGATGCTGCCCAGCTTGTAGTCGTCGTCCTGGAAGGTGTTGGAGTTGATGGCTCCCAGCTGCACACCACGGTCCTCGGCGTACTTCGCCAGCGCCCCGTAGTCGTCCACCTTGTCCCAGGGGATGTGGAGGGCAACCGTCGGCGCCACACCGGTGAACGCGTGGACCTGTGCCGCGTCGTCCAGCTTCTCCTGCGGCGTCCGCGGAACACCGGACTGCGCGAACACCTTGAACCGCGTCCCCGAGTTCCCGTACGCCCACGACGGCGTTTCGACTGCCTGCGTCTTGAGTGCGGCCTTCACCGCGGCGAGCTCGGTCACTTGAGGGCTCCTGTGACGTCGGGTCGGAAAGTCAATTGAACGGTCTAGCTGTGAAACGATTCAAGACGGGAACGTATGAGCCCTCCGGAAGGGTGTCAAGCCCCGCGACCAAGGGCGTTTCTCGTGATCGGGCCGTGACCTTCCTCGGTCGAAACTTTTTCGACACGGACCCATTGACGTGACATGCGCTCCGTGCCTAACGTCCCGGCAACCAAGTTGAAACCTTTCACGACGCCGAGAGGGACGTCCCGCCGGCGTCGTCGAGGAGCCCCCATGACCCACCCGTCCACCACGGGTCCGGCCCCGGTTCTTGCGCTCAGGGACATCTCGAAGTCCTTCGGCGCGGTCCGCGCCCTGCGGGACGTCTCCCTGGAGCTGTTTCCCGGGGAGGTGCACGCCCTCGCCGGGGAGAACGGCGCGGGCAAGTCGACCCTGATCAAGACGCTCGCCGGAGTGCACCGGCCGGACGCCGGCCAGGTGCTGCTCGACGGTCAGCCGGTCGTCTTCCACGGTCCCGGCGACGCCCGCGACGCCGGCATCGCCGTGATCTACCAGGAGCCGACCCTCTTCCCCGACCTGTCGATCGCCGAGAACATCTTCATGGGCCGCCAGCCCCGGCGCGCCCTCGGCCGGATCGACCACAAGGCCACGCACGCCGCGACCCTGGCCCTGATGCAGCGCCTCGGTGTCGAACTCGACCCCGACCGCCCCGCGCGCGGCCTGTCCATCGCCGACCAGCAGATCGTCGAGATCGCCAAGGCGCTCTCCTTCGACGCCCGCGTCCTGATCATGGACGAGCCGACCGCGGCCCTCACCGGCAGCGAGGTCGCCCGTCTCTTCGGCGTGGTCCGCACCCTGCGCGAACAGGGCGCAGCGGTGCTCTTCATCTCGCACCGCCTCGAGGAGATCTTCCAGATCTGCCGGCGGGTGACCACCCTGCGCGACGGCGCCTGGATCTCCAGCGAACTCCTCGAGGGCATGACGGAGGACGACCTCGTCCGACGCATGGTCGGCCGCGACCTCGACGAGCTCTACCCCAAGCAGGACGTGAACCCGGGCGAGGTCGCCCTGAGCGTGCGCCGGCTGACCCGGGAGGGCGTCTTCACCGATGTCTCCTTCGACGTACGGCGTGGCGAGATCGTCGGCCTCGCGGGGCTCGTCGGCGCGGGCCGTACGGAGGTGGCGCGGGCCGTGTTCGGCATCGACCGCTGGGACGCCGGTGAGGTCGAACTGGACGGGCGGAAGCTGATCAACGGCGCCCCCTCCACCGCGATGGCCGCCGGCCTTGCGCTCGTCCCCGAGGACCGGCGCGCCCAGGGCCTGGTGATGGACATGTCCATCGAACGCAACATCGGCCTGACCGGACTCCGTACGACGGTGAAGGCCGGCCTGATGGACCGCGGCGCCGAACGCAGCCGGTCCCTGGACTGGGCCGTCAAGCTCCAGGTCAAGTACGCCCGGATCGCCGACACCGTCGGCACGCTGTCCGGCGGCAACCAGCAGAAGGTCGTCCTGGCCAAGTGGCTCGCCACACGGCCCAAGGTGCTGATCGTGGACGAGCCGACCCGCGGCATCGACGTCGGAACCAAGGCCGAGGTGCACCGGCTGCTGAGCGAACTGGCCGCCGACGGTGTGGCCGTCCTGATGATCTCCTCCGACCTGCCCGAGATCCTCGGCATGGCCGACCGCGTGCTGGTGATGCACGAGGGCCGGCTCACCGCCGAGATCCCGCGCTCCGACGCCACCGAGGAATCCGTGATGGCCGCAGCCACCGGGAGGGCCGCCGCATGACGGTGACCGCGCCGAACCCCGCCCCGACCGCCGAGGTGCCCAAGGCCGGCGCCACCCGGCTGGTCGACCGCGTCTTCAAGATGCGCGAACTCGCCATCCTGGCCGTCTTCGTGGTGATGATCGTCATCACCCAGCTGGGCAACAGCGAGTTCCTCACCGAGCAGGGCATCAAGGACCTGCTGCTGAACGCGACCATCCTGGTGCTGGTGGCCGTCGGACAGTCGCTCGTCGTCATCACCCGCAACGTCGACCTGTCGGTCGGATCGACGCTCGGCATCAGCGCCTTCGCCGCAGGCACGTACCTCCAGAGCGGCGGCAACTCGACGGTCGCCATCCTTCTGGCAGTCCTGATGGGCATCGGCTTCGGCCTGCTGAACGGCCTGCTCGTCAGCCTCGGCCAGGTGCCCGCGCTCGTCGTGACGCTCGGCACGCTCTACATCATCCGCGGCATCGACTCCATCTGGGTCGGCTCCCGGCAGATCACGGCGGCCGACCTGCCGGACGGCTTCGTCGACTTCGGCTCCGGCGGCATCCTCGCCGTGCCGTGGCTGGCGCTGATCGCCCTCGCCGTCCTGGTGGCGACGGCGTACTACCTCAAGCACTTCAGCAGCGGCCGCGAGCTGTACGCCCTCGGCTCCAACCCCGAGGCCGCCCGCCTCGCCGGCATCCCGGTCCGCAAGCGGATCCTCGCCGCGTACACCTTCTGCGGTGCCCTCGCGGGGCTCGCGGGCGCGCTGTACCTGGCCCGGTTCGGCAACGTCGACTCCGGCACCGGCAACGGCTACGAACTCACCGTCGTCAGCGCGGTCGTGGTCGGCGGCGTCGTCTTCACCGGCGGCTCCGGCAGCGTCTACGGCGCGGCCCTCGGTGCGCTGCTGCTGACCTCCATCAACAGCGTGCTGCCCGCGCTCGGCGTCAGCTCCGTGTGGGTGCTCGCGATCAACGGCATCCTGCTCATCCTCGCCATCGCCGTGGACCGTGTGGTCGCCATGCGGGTGGCGTCGGCCCTGAAGAAGAGGAACGCCCGCCATGCCTGAGTCCTTGACGCGCGCCGTCCGCTGGGACACGGTCGTCGGCGTCCTCCTGATCGTCCTGCTGCTGCTGTCGTTCTCCTTCGTGGACGGCTTCGGCAACGCGCTGAACCTGTCGTTCCTGATCGGCAACACGCTGCCCATCGCGCTGATCGCCCTGCCGATGACGCTGCTGGTCGTCTCCGGCGAGATCGACCTGTCGGTCGCTTCCACCGCCGGCCTGTCCGGCGCGGTGATGGGCGCCCTGTGGAACCAGGGCATGACCATCGAGACGATCATCCCCATCTGTCTGCTGCTGGGCGTGGTGTGCGGACTGATCAACGGCCTGCTGGTCACCAAGCTCGGCCTGCCGTCCCTCGCCGTCACCATCGGCACCCTCGCCGCCTACCGGGGCGTCGCGCAGATCGTGCTCGGCTCCGACGCGGTGACCGACTTCCCCACCCAGTACCTCGACTTCGCGGCCGGACGCATCGGCGACACCTTCATCCCGTACGCCTTCCTGCCCTTCCTCGTCCTGCTGGCGATCGCGGTGGTCGCCCTGCACGCCACCCCGTTCGGGCGGTCGCTGTTCGCGATCGGCGCCAGCGAGGAGGCCGCGCGCTTCGCCGGTATCCGGGTCAAGCGGCAGAAGCTGATCCTGTTCACGCTGACCGGCCTGATGGCCTCGCTCACCGGCATCTTCTGGGCGCTGCACTACGCCAGCGCCCGCTACGACAACGCCACCGGCCTCGAACTGGCCGTCATCGCCGCGGTGCTGCTCGGCGGCATCGACTTCGACGGCGGCAAGGGCACGCTCGGCGGCGCGATCGCGGGAGTCTTCCTGCTCGGTGCGCTCCAGAACGTCATGAGCCTCCAGGACGTCTCCGCGCAGACGCAGATCCTCGTCACCGGCGTCCTGCTCGTCCTCTCCGTGCTCGGCCCCCGGGTCGCACGACAGATCTCCGTGGCGAGGGCGGCTCGCTCCGCTGGAAAGCCCGTTTGAAAGCTGCCGGCCGTCTGTGGCTGGTCGCGCAGTTCCCCGCGCCCCTAGGGGCATCCACTCACCCTCGTTAAAAGGATCCGACATGCGCAAGGCATCCCTCCGCCGCACCTGCGCGGCCCTCGCCGCCGTCACCTCGCTCGCCCTCGCCGCCACCGCCTGCGGTGGCACCACCAAGGAGGACGTCGCCAATGAGGACGCGTCCGCCGCGACCGCCGGCAAGGCCGACCCGAACGCCGAACTCAAGAAGGGCCTGACCGTCGGCTTCCTGCCCAAGCAGGTCAACAACCCCTACTTCACCACCGCCGACAAGGGCGGCGAGGCGGCCCTGAAGGAGCTGGGCTCCAGCTACAAGGAGGTCGGCCCGTCCAGCGCCACCGACACCTCCGGGCAGGTCTCCTACGTCAACACGCTCACCCAGCAGCAGGTCGACGCGATGGCCGTGTCCGCGCAGGACCCGGGCGCCCTGTGCACCGCGCTCAAGCAGGCCATGAGCAACGACATCAAGGTCGTCACCTACGACTCCGACACCAAGCCCGACTGCCGCAACGCCTTCGTCTCGCAGGCGTCCGCCGAGGACCTGGGCCGCACCGAGGTGCAGCTCCTCGCCGAGCAGATCGACTACAAGGGCGAGATCGCGATCCTGTCCGCCGCGCAGACCGCGACCAACCAGAACACCTGGATCGAGTTCATGAAGGACGAGCTCAAGGATCCCAAGTACAAGGACATGAAGCTCGTCAAGGTCGCCTACGGCAACGACGACGCCCAGCAGTCCTTCCAGCAGACCCAGGGCCTGCTCCAGGAGTACCCGAACCTGAAGGGGATCATCTCCCCGACCACCGTCGGCATCAAGGCCGCCGCCCAGTACCTGTCCGGCTCGAAGTACAAGGGCAAGGTCAAGCTGACCGGCCTCGGCACCCCCAACGACATGCGCAAGTACGTCAAGAACGGCACCGTCGAGGCGTTCGAGCTCTGGGACCCGGCCAAGCTGGGCGAGCTGGCCGCCCGTACCGCCGTCGCGCTGGCCTCCGGGCAGATCACCGGCAAGGAGGGCGAGACCTTCACCGCCGGCGACATGGGCGAGTACACCATCGGCAAGGACGGCGTGATCAGCCTCGGCAAGCCGACCGTGTTCGACGCCAAGAACATCGACCAGTTCAACTTCTGATTCTCCGGGGGCTGTTGATGCAGCGTGTGTGCTTTCTGCTGAAGGTCCGGGCGGACCGCCTCGACGAGTACCGTGAGCGGCACGCCGCCGTGTGGCCCGAGATGCTCGAGGCGCTCTCGGCCACCGGCTGGCACAACTACTCCCTCTTCCTGCGCGAGGACGGACTGCTGGTCGGCTACTTGGAGACCGAGGACTTCGCCGCCGCCCAGGCCGGCATGGAAGCCACCGAGGTCAACGCCCGTTGGCAGGCGGAGATGGCGCCGTTCTTCGAGTCGCTGGACGGCGCCCGACCCGACGAAGCGATGAAGCCCCTGACCGAAGTCTTCCACCTGGCCTGAACCGGAGCTGCTGTCATGAGAAGACGTACCGTGCTCGCAACAGCCCTGCTGAGCGCCGTGGCCGGCCCCGGCCTCGGCGCCGGCACCGCCCGGGCCGCCGACCCGGGCCCCTCGGTGACCCCGACCGGCACCACCACGCTCGACAGCCAGGCCGTCTTCTTCGTGTCGTACGACGGCCTGGTCAACAACAACGCCTTCCAGAAGAACGGCCTGCTCACCTACAAGGGCTATCAGTACGCCGCCTGGTACACGGCCGACCGCAACGCCGTCGTCGGCCGCCGCGCCCTCGGCGCCACCACCTGGTCCACCGTCAAGGTCGGCCACACCCTCCGCTACAACGACTCCCACAACGTCATCTCGATGGGTGTCTCCAGGATCGACGGCCGCCTGCACCTCAACATGGACTCCCACAGCGACGGCTTCACCTACGTCAAGTCCGTCGCCGGCCTCCTGGACAACCCGGCCGGCCTGTCCTGGACCACGAGCCGCTTCGGCGCCACCATGTCCACGCTCGACGGCCTCACCCTGACGACCCAGTTCACCTACCCCCAGTTCATCGCCACCCCCGAGGGCCGCCTCCAGCTCAGCTACCGCGTCGGCATCTCCGGCAACGGCCGCAACGCCCTCGCCGAGTACGACGGTTCGACCTGGACCGCCCTCGGTGAATGGACCAGCTCCACCGGCACCTACACCAGCGAGCACGGCTCCAGCACCGCCCGCAACATGTACCTGCACGGCATCGACTACGACCGGGGCGGCCGACTGCACTCCTTCTTCACCTGGCGCGAGCAGTCGAACGCCGTGATGTGCAACAGCGGCGGCATCACCAACCACGACACCGGCTACGTCTACTCCGACGACCGCGGCCGCACCTGGCGCAACAACGCCGGCACCGTCGTCGGCACCACCGGCGGCTCCGACCGCGTCTCCGTCACCGACGCCGGCCTGGTCGTCGACCCGCTCAACCCGGACCACTCCCTGATGAACCAGGAGAGCCAGTTCACCGACTCCGCCGGCCTCCCGCACGCGATCATCAGCTACGTGCCCGGCCGCTTCGGCCAGTGCACGACGAACTACGTCGCGAACCGTACTGCCAACGGCCGTGCCTTCCACGTCCGGAAGAACTCCTCGGGCACCTGGCAGAAGACCGAGATCCCGGTCCCGCTGAACTCCAGCCAGCGCACCAAGCTGGTCCTGGACAAGTACGACAACGCGTACGCGATCTTCCCGTTCGGCCGGATCGCGGGCGCCTCCAAGGCCTCCGGGTACACCGACTGGAAGCTCCTGTACGACGGCAGCGGCCTCAACGCCTTCGGCGAGGTCGTGACCGACGAGACACGGGTCGCCCAGGACGGCGTGCTCTCTTTCATGTACCAGGAGAAATCCAGCGGCACCACGCCCTCGCCGCTCCATGTCGTCGACTTCCGGCTGCCCGCGTGAGGGCGGCTGCCGCGGGGCGGCGTGCGGGTAGTGTGAAGGCCTTCCCGTCGCCCCACGTTCCCCTGGAGGTCGCTGCCTGATGGGCCAGTCGGTGGGTATCAAGGACGTCGCCCGCGTCGCCGGTGTCTCCGTGGGCACCGTCTCCAACGTCATCAACCGGCCGGAGACGGTCGCCACCGAGACCCGCGCGCGCGTGCTGTCCGCCATCGACCGGCTCGGCTACGTCCGCAGCGAGTCCGCCCGCCAACTGCGCGCGGGCCGCAGCCGGATCATGGGCCTGCTCGTCCTCGACATGGGCAACCCGTTCTTCGTCGACGTCGCCCGCGGCGCCGAACGGGCCGCGCGCGAGGCCGGCCTCGGCGTCATGGTCTGCAACAGCGCCCAGGACCCGACGGAGGAAGCGGAGTACCTCTCCCTCTTCGCCGAGCAGCGGGTGCGCGGCGTGCTGCTCACCCCGGCCGACGCCACCGGCCGGAACATCGACACCTTCCGCCGCCACAACATCCCCTTCGTCCTCGTCGACCGGGTCGCCGAGGGCACCACCGAGTGCTCCGTCTCCGTCGACGACGTGGCGGGCGGCGCTCTGGCCGTACGCCATCTGGTGGACGCCGGGCACCGCTCCATCGCGTACGTCAGCGGGCCGCCCGGCCTGAACCAGGTGCGCGACCGGCGTACCGGCGCCCTGAACGCGCTCGCCGAGGCCGGCCTCGGCCCCGACGCGCTGCGCGAACTGCCCACCGAGCGGCTCGACGTCGCGGCCGGCCGGGACGCCGGCGCCCGCCTGCTCGGCCTCGCCGAGCGCCCCACCGCCGTCTTCTGCGCCAACGACCTGCTCGCCCTCGGCGTCCTGCAGGCCATGTACGCGGCCGGTGTCGGCGTCCCCGACGACCTCGCCATCGTCGGCTACGACGACATCGAGTTCGCCGCCGCCGCGGCCGTCCCCCTCACCTCCGTACGGCAGCCCGCCGTCACCATGGGCGCCCTGGCCGCCGAGCTGCTCCTGGAGGAGACGGAGGCGGAGAGCGTGCCGACCCGGCACGAGCACCGGCGGGTCGTGCTCCAGCCGGAGCTGGTGGTGCGCCGCTCCAGCCTCCCGGGCCGCTGAACCGCCGGTCAGCAGCCGTTCATGATCCCCGGTCCGGCCTGCCGGACGCGCATGTGCTGAACTGGGACGCGGCCCGCACCGTCGTCCGCACCCGGGAGACCCGTTGAGCGTCAGCTACCGCCAGCCCGGCGTCGTCCTCACCGACCGCCACTTCACCGTGCCCCTCGACCACGACGACCCGCAGGGGGAGACGATCGAGCTGTACGCCCGCGAGGTCGTCGCGAGCGACAAGGCGGACCAGGACCTGCCCTGGCTGGTCTACCTCCAGGGCGGCCCCGGCTTCGGGGCGAATCGTTTCGTCGGGAAGCAGGCCTGGCTCGGCCGCGCCCTGGAGGAGTACCGCGTACTCCTTCTCGACCAGCGCGGCACCGGCCACTCCACCCCCGCCAACCGGCAGACGCTCCCGCTGCGCGGCGGCCCGGCCGAGCAGGCCGCGTACCTGGCGCTGTTCCGCGCCGACTCGATCGTCCGTGACTGTGAGGCGATCCGCCCCGCGGTCACCGGCGGCGCCCCCTGGACCGTCCTCGGCCAGAGCTTCGGCGGCTTCTGCACGGTCACCTACCTGTCGACCGCCCCCGAAGGCCTGCGCGCCGCGCTCATCACCGGCGGGCTCCCCGCGCTCGACGCGCACGCCGACGACGTCTACCGGGCCGCCTACCCGCGCATCGAGCGCAAGGTCATGGCGCACTACGCGCGCTACCCGCAGGACGTCGAACGCGCCCGCCGCATCGCCGATCACCTGCTGACGCACGACGTGGTCCTGCCAGGCGGCTACCGGCTCACCGTCGAGGCCTTCCAGTCCGTCGGCATCCTCCTCGGCGGCTCCGAGGGCAGCCACCGCCTGCACCACCTCCTGGAGCACGCCTTCGTCCGCACCCCGCAGGGAGCGGCCCTCTCCGACGCGTTCCAGGAGGAGGTCCAGGGTGTGCTGTCCTACGCGAGCCACCCCCTGTACGCCCTCGTCCACGAGGCGATCTACGGCCAGGACGGGCGGCCCACCGACTGGTCGGCCGAGCGGGTCCGCGCGGAGTTCGGGCAGTTCGACGCCGCCAAGGCGCTCGCGGGCGACGGACCGCTGCTGTTCACGGGGGAGTCCGTCCACCCCTGGACGTTCGACTGCGACCCGGCTCTGCGCCCCCTGCGCGAGACCGCCGACCTGCTCGCCGCCCGCACCGACTGGCGGCCCCTGTACGACCCGGCGCGCCTCGCCGCCAACGAGGTGCCGGTCGCGGCGGCGATCTACCACGACGACATGTACGTCGACACCGCTCACTCGCTCGAGACCGCCCGCACGATCCGCGGTCTGCGGACCTGGGTCACCGACGAGTTCGAGCACGACGGGGTGCGGGCCTCGGGCCCGCGGGTCCTGGACCGACTGATCGCGCTGACGCGGGACGAGGTGTGAGTCCGGAGGCCCGGGCTAGGCTGCGGGCATGACCGAGCCGACGATCACTCAGCTCCAGCCCATGCCGGACGACTGGCAGCGCGCGCTCGCGGTCGTGGCGCACCCGGACGACCTCGAGTACGGCTGCTCGGCGGCGATCGCCACGTGGACCGACGCCGGACGCGAGGTGGCCTATGTCCTGGCCACCCGTGGCGAGGCGGGCATCGACACCCTGGAGCCTGCCAGTTGCGGCGCGCTGCGGGAGCGCGAGCAGCGGGCGAGTGCGGCCGTCGTCGGTGTATCGGTGGTGGAGTTCCTCGACCACAAGGACGGTGTCATCGAGTACGGCACCGCCCTGCGCCGTGACATCGCCGCCGCTATCCGCCGGCACCGGCCCGAGCTGCTCATCACCCTCAACCACCGGGATACCTGGGGCGGCGTCGCCTGGAACGCCCCGGACCACGTGGCCGTCGGCCGCGCCACGCTCGACGCGGCGGGCGACGCGGGCAACCGGTGGATCTTCCCGGAGCTCGTCGAGCAGGGCCTGGAACCCTGGAACGGCGTCCGGTGGGTCGCCGTCGCGGGTTCCGGCAGCCCCACGCACGCCGTGGACGCCACGCCCGGCCTGGAGCGCGGGGTGCGCTCGCTGCTCGAACACCGCGCCTACATCAAGGCGTTGACGGACGAGGACCCGGAAACGTACGTCCGGGGCTTTCTGACCGGCTTCGCGGAGGAGACGGGGAAGCGGTTCGGGGGCCGGCCCGCGGTGGCGTTCGAACTCTTCGGCCGGTGACGGAGTGTCAGGCGGCCACGGTCAGCGGCCCGACGACGCGGTGCGGGTTCACTACCCGTCCGTCCGGCAGGAGTTCACCGGTGTCGTCGAAGACGATGGTGCCGTTGCACAGCAGGTTCCACCCCTGCTCGGGGTGGGCCGACACGATCGTCGCGGTGTGGTGCTCGGGGCTGTCGGCGGTGGGGCAGGGTGGCTGATGGCGGCACATGACGTCTCCTCGATCCGGTGGGCTCCTGACCGCAGTCGGCTTGTATCTCTGTAGTAGCCGAAGCTGTTTTCCGTTGTGTGAGGGGACCCCCACAGGACCGGAAATTCATCGGTGAGTTTTCCTTTCGGGCGGGCCATTAGGCTGAGGGGATGCAAGAACACCCCGGCGACCTGGCCGACCTGCGTGGAGACTGCGCGAACTGCTTCGGGCTGTGCTGCGTCGCTCTGCCCTTCGCCGCCTCGGCGGACTTCGCGATCGACAAGGACGCCGGAAAGCCCTGCGCCAACCTGCGGGGCGATCACCGGTGCGGCATCCACGCCACGCTGCGGCAGCAGGGCTTCACCGGTTGCACGGTCTACGACTGCTTCGGCGCCGGACAGCGGGTCTCGCAGGTCACCTTCGGCGGACAGGACTGGCGGACCGGCTCCCGGGAGCAGGCCCGTCGGATGTTCGACGTGTTTCCCGTCGTGCGGCAGCTCCACGAACTGCTCTGGTACCTGACCGAGGCGCTCACCCTGCCCGCCGCCCGGCCCGTCCACGCCGACCTGCGACGGGCCCTGGAGGACACCGAGCGGCTCACCCGGCTGAGCGCCGACGACCTCGGCGCGCTGGACGTGGGTGCGCACCGGCAGGAGATCAACGTTCTCCTCCTGAAGACCAGCGAGCTGGCCCGGGCGGGCACCCGCGGGCGCCGGAAGAACCGCCGGGGGGCCGACCTGATCGGCGCCCGTCTCAAGGGTGCCGATCTGAGCGGCGCGAACCTCCGCGGTGCTCTGCTCATCGCCGCCGACCTGACCGGCGCCGATCTGCGCGGCGCCGACCTGATCGGCGCGGACCTGCGCGACGCCGACCTCACGGACGCCGATCTGACGGGCGCGTTCTTCCTGACCCAGCCGCAGGTCAATGCGGCCCGTGGGACGGCGGGCACCCGGCTGCCGGCATCGGTGCAGCGGCCTCCGCACTGGGGCTGACGCCCCCGGCGTACAGCAAACTCTGTGGTTCTGCCTGGTTGGCGTACGCCTGGATCTTCGATAGGTTAGGCAAGGCTTACCTAAGGAGGAACTGGGATGGGTGACAGTCACGCCTGGGCGGCCGTGCCCGCCACGGCGGAACGGGCCCGATCGGTGCTCGCCACCTCGTGGTCGTGCGCGGTGACCGCGGAGGGCGTCCGCGAGGAACTCGTCGGCGCGCACAGCGTGGCCGAGGACGGGCGGGTGATCCTGCAGGTGCCCGAGGACAGCGCGCTGCTCGCGGCCACGATCTGTGCGCCCCGCGGAGAGCCGTCCGCCGTCCTGGAGTTCGCCGACGTCGCGCCCGTCCCGATGCGCAACCGCATCCGGGCCCGGCTGTGGCTGGCCGGCTGGTTCGCCATCGAGGAGGGCCACCTGGCCTTCCGGGCCACCCGGGTGGTGCTGCGGCAGACGTCCGGCGCGGTGGTCGTCGACCTGGACGAGTTCGCCGCCGCCGCACCCGACCCGCTGGCCACCGCCGAGGCCCGGCTGCTGACCCATCTCGCCGACGCCCACCCCGACGCGGTCGAGCGCCTCACCCGCCTCGTCGAACCGGGCAGCCTGCACGGTGTGGTGCGCGTCCAGCCGCTCGCCGTCGACCGGCACGGACTGACGCTGCGGATCGAGCGCCGCCGCGCCCACGGCGATGTCCGGCTGCCCTTCCACACGCCCGCCGACGGCGTCGCCCAGCTCACCGAGCGCATGCATGTGCTGCTCGCGCAGGCGAGCGCCGCCTCCTGCCCCCGCGCGCTACAGCGGCAGCGCACAGACGGCGACGGGTGAGGTGAACGGCTCGCCCGCGAGCCGCAGTTCACCGTTGTCCGCGTTCACGCGGAAGACGCTCACGGTGCCGGACCGCTGGTTCGCCGCGAACAGCAGTGCACCGTCCGGCGAGAAGGCGATCTGCCGCGGGAAGTCACCCGCCACCGGAACCGTGTCCAGCAGTCGCAGCCGGGCGCCGTCGGCCTCCACCGCGTAGCGCGCGAGGCTGTTGTGGCCCCGGTTGGCGAGATACGCGTACGAGCCGTCCGCGGTGACGAGGATCTGCGCCGGGTAGTTGGTGCCCTCGCCCGCCCCCGTGGACTGGGCCTCGCCGACGGTCAGCCGTCCGGTCGCCGGGTCGTAGGCGCAGACCGCGACCGTGTCGTCGACCTCGTTGGCCAGATAGGCGTGCCGCCCACCGGGGTGGAAGGTGAGGTGGCGCGGACCGGCGCCCGGCCGGGTGCGGGCCTGCGACACCTCGCGGAGCGTGCCCCTGCGCTGGTCGAGGCGGTAGGTGTAGACGGTGTCCGTGCCGAGGTCGACCGCGAGAACATGGCGGCCGTCCGGGCTGGTGACGATCTGGTGGGCGTGCGGGCCCTCCTGGCCCGGCCCCGGTGCCGGAGTGGAGTGCGTGACCAGGTCGGTGCGCTCGCCGAGCGCACCCGAGGCGTCGATCGAGTGCACGGCCACGCTGCCGGAGGTGTAGTGGGCACTGAGCAGCCAGCGTCCGCTCGGGTGCGCGGAGAGATGGCAGGGGGCCGCGCCGCCGGTGCTGCGGCTGCCGAGGATCTTGCGGTCGGACAGCCGGACGGCGGTCACGGCGCCGTCCTCGCGCTCGCTGACCGCGTACAGGGTGCGGCCGTCCGGGTGCACCGCGAGGTACGACGGATCGCCGACGCCGGTGAGGGTTCCGGCGTCGGTGACGCGGCCGGTCGCCGGATCGTAGGTGGCCAGGCCGATGCCCGTGCCGCCGCCGTCGACGGAGGTGTAGGTGCCGATGTAGAGCGGGCGGGGCCCGGGGGACGGCTGGGGCGAGGCCTGCCCGGAACCGCCCGGTGACTTCTCGGGGGCCTCGTCCGCCGGTGTGCTTCCGCAGGCGGCCGACGCCGGCAGCGCCGCCACCGCCAGAGCCCCGACCAGGCGCCGCCTGCTCCAGCCGCCGCGCGACACCCGCGCACCCCTGCCCATTCCCGCACCTCAGATCACCGATCGGCCCTGTTGTGGCAGCCACCTTGGCGCGGATCACCCGGCAAGTGCAAGAACGGCAACGCCGGTTGCGCACAGCGCAACGACAGTGGGGCTACCAGTCGCCGTCCTCGACCGGCTTGCCCTGCGCGTCTCCCAGCGGTTTCACCTGGTGCGGGGCCGGGTTCTGCCAGGGCTCGTGGTCGTCGCCGAGCCAGTCGCCGACCGGCTTCACCCGGCCGAGGGCGTCGGTGGGGGCGAGGTCCTGGGCGTCTTCGTCGTAGTACTCGTACCACGGCAGTCCCGCACGGGTGTACGCCGCCCGGTCCACAGGTGACGGCGGGGGAGCCTCGCCCGTGATGCGGCGCCACTCCGGTGGCGTCACCAGATGCACGAAGACCCGCCCCGCGGGCTCCTCGGACCAGTCCGACAGCGGACGCTCGTCCCGGTAGACCTCCTGGCGCATCGAACCGCCGACCCCCAGCCCCATCGCCGCGGCGGCCCGGGGACGACCGCCCGCAGGCGCCGCCGCGGGGGCCGGCATCGCGCCCGGAGCGGGCGGCGCGGCCCCGTAGCCCGGGGCGGACAGGGGCATGGCCCGCGCCTGCTCCGCACGGCGCCGCTCCTGCTCGCGCCAGGTGGCCAGCGCGTCGCCGTTCAGCGGGAACGACTGCAGCTGTACGCCGCCCCAGACCTCCTCGCCCGTGACCTGGCCCTCCACGGTCGCCCCGACGCCCAGCGGCACCGCCACGAACTGGCGGACCGTGCCCTTCCCGGAGTTGATGCCGTCCAGCCACGGCTGCCGCGGCAGCACGACGTAGTTCTGCGGATCGCGGGCGAGCCGGCCGCTCCACGGCTTTCCCGAGACCGCGCACACCTTGCCCACCCCGACCTGCAGAGCGGCGGGTTCGGTCGTGCCCGCGAAGCTCAGCCACATGGCCTCGCGCAGATACACCGGCAGCATCACGCCGCCGCGCGCCCGCCACTGGTCGGGCACCGTCTCCGGGTAGTCCGCCACCCGTCGGACCGGGAACTCGCCGAGCCCCGGCGGCAGCGGATGCGTGCCCGTCTCGGGCAGCCGCAGCGTGCGGATGAACCGCACCGCCACGCCGCCCGGCAAGCGCAGAGTGTTCCCGTCGATCCGCACGGTGGTGTCGGCCATCGGCCCGCTCCCTCGCATCCGGGGCCGGCTTCGTCCCGGCGCTCCCTCACCAAGAACGCCCGCTCATCCCGGTACGGTTCCGCCACAGCTGCTCCTGAATGCCCATGCGCTCACGCAGCCGGGTGAGCCTCGGCAGGCGTTCGCGCTGCTCGCGGGTGTGGCGGTCCAGCTCCTCCAGCAGGCGGCGGGTGCGGTGCTCGGTGTCGAGTTCGTCGAGGATGCGGTTGACCTCGGTCAGTACGGCGCCGTACAGCTGCCACTGGTGGGGATCGCGCCGGACCTCGTCCAGGAGCAGCTGGGCCAGCTTGTCCCGGCTGCCCGCAGCCGTGCGCAGCTCGTTGGTCAGTCGCACCTCCGCCGATTCGGCGCTGACGCTGACATGCGTGGTGACCAGCACCGCGAAGCTGACCACGGCGTCGCCGATCTGGCACAGAAGCTGCTCGACGACGGCACCCGACTCCTTCTCGAACAGCGGCTCCGGTTCGCGTTCCTTCGCGAGGTCGGTGAGGGTGCGGGCGAGGACCCGCAGGACGACGGTGCAGATCTCCAGCGTGTCCAGACCGGTGCGCAGCACCACCCGGTGCAGCAGACCCTCACGCACCCGCGGATTGAGCCGCAGACTGTCCTCGGCCTGCCGCAGCGCCGCGTCCACCTGCACGATGTCGTGGTCCAGCCGCCGCGCCTCGTGCAGCCGTTCGGCCGCGAGGTCGACGGGGGTGCGGCCCGCGGCCTCCTCGCCGACATGCAGCATCAACTGCCGCATCCGGCGGGCCAGCCCATCGATCGACGCCCCCGCCTCGCCCACCCACACCGGCGCCGGCAACAGCACATTGCAGGCGAGGCCGACCACCGCACCGATCAGCGTCTCCAGGATCCGCGCCCACGCGGTGTCACCGACGGTGGTGACCCCGAGGACCAGCATCGCGCTGATCGCCACCTCGGGGACGTACTCGTCCACCCGCACCAGATGCCCGACCGCCAGCGCGGCGATGATCAGCAGCGCGAGGCTCCACCAGGTCAGGCCCACCAGGAGGCTGAAGGCGATGGCGACCAGGACCCCGGCCACCACCGAGTTCACCCGGCGGATGCCGTTGGTGAGGGTGGCGTACAGGGTGACCTGGACGACCAGCAACGCGGTCAGCGGCGCGGTGAGCGGTGCCGCCTCGGGGCTCAGGCGCAGCGCGATGACATACGCGACCGTCGCCGCGGCCGACGACCGCAGCGCCTGTACGACCACGGGATCCCGCAGCGCCTTCCGCACGGACCGCACGAGGGGTGCCGACCACTCTCGTACAACTCGCATGCCTTGGCCTGTTCCCTTTCCCCACAGGCATCGAACGTATCGAGCGTCAGGCGTGCAGCTTGTCGAGGAAGGCGGACAGGTTGCCCGTCGTCCGGGCGATCTGTTCCTCCAGCGTGAGGCTCTCCTCGAAGCGGGCCCCGGATTCCGAGATCTTCTTGCCCCGCACGTAGAGGGAGCAGGCGAGGTCGGTGCACATGTAGACACCGACGGAGTTCCCCTCGCGGCCCGCCGCGCCCGCCTTGCGGGCCGTCATCAACGACACGCCGCCCCGCGGATGCGTCGTGAGACAGAGCGAGCACATGCTGCGGTGCAGGTAACCGCGCTGCGGGGGCGGGAACCGCAGCGTCACTCCGACGAGCCGCCCCTCCCGCTCGGCGACCAGATAACTGCGGTCGGGTGCGCCGGGATCTCGCCAGCCGAGGAAATCCAGGTCGCTCCAGGGGCGTTCGCCGAGGTCACGCGGGACGGCCAGTCGTTTGGCCTCTCCCTTGGAACAGTTGATGAAAGAGGTGCGGATGTCCTGCTCGGTGAGCGATCGCATGGCGGTCTCCGAGGCTTTCGCCAAAAAACTAGGGGTCCTAGGTACTGGCCTAGGTTAGGTAGCCCCGACGCGGGGCAGCCACTGGATTTCCCGAGGGCTGAGCGACGGCTCATCACGAGGTGCGGTTTCGTCCTCATGGCCGGCGGTACTCGCGTGTGCCTGGGGACGACACGAAGGGAGCCCGTCGTGAGCCACCATCGACACGAGGAACCCGGCCGCAGCCCCGACCCGGTGTCCAGGGACCTGCCCGACCAGCAGGCCCGCGAAGGCGAGGAGGACCCCTGGGAGGTGCCCGCCCCCACCACGGACCGCGGCAGCGACGAGACGGCCGAGGCCGAGACCGAAGAGCCGGCCACCGATGTCCCCGACACGGACGAGGCGGGGACGGGCAGACAGGGTGCCCCGCGCTCGGCCACCGTGCACCCCGAGCACCCGGCACCGGACGAGTCGCCGGCCTGACCGCGCCGCGCGTGCGTCAGCCGACCTTGCGACCCCGCATCGGTTCCGTCTGGGCCCCCGCCCCTTGCTGGAGCCCCTGCAGGAACTCCTCGATCACCTCGGTCGCCGTGTACTCCGGCTGCCAGCCGAGTTCGGTGTGCGCGCGGTTGCAGTCCATGAGCGGCAGCCGGACGACGGCGTCGAAAAGATGCGGGGAGGCCGGCAGCAGATGCAGTCCCCACGCGGCGGCGATCGCCGAGCGGGCCGCGGTCCGGGGGAGCCGTACCGGACGGCTCCCGAGCAGCTTGCCCAGCAGTGCCGCATCGACCGGCGGATCGGCCGCGAGATTGAAGGCGCCCCGGGCGTCCGAGCCCACCGCGAGCAGATACGCCCTGGCCGCGTCGTCGGTGTGCAGCGCCTGTACGCGCAGTCCGGGTATGTCGGGCAGGAACGGCAGCAGCTCGGGACGGGCCAGCGGCCCCGGAAGGAACTTCCCGCCGAAGATCCGGCGCTGCTCGCTCGCCGACTCGCGTTTGAACAGGAAGGCGGGCCGCATCCGCACCACCCGGATCCCGGGATGCTCGCGCTCGAACGTGTCGAGGGTGCGTTCCAGGTAGGCCTTCTCCCGGCAGTACGCGGCGTCCGGCCAGCCGTGTGTCGGCCACGACTCGTCCACGGCGTCGTCCTTGGGCCCCGGCGAGTAGGCGCCCACCGAGGAGGCGTGGACCAGCGTCGGCACGCCCGCCGCGGCGACCGCGTCGAAGACCCGGATGCCGCCGAGCACGTTCGTGCGCCAGGTCGTGGCCGGCTCGTGCGTCGGCTGGAAGGCCCAGGCCAGATGGATCACGGCGTCGGCGCCCAGGAACTCCCTGACGAGATCGGCCTGTTCGGACGCGATGTCGACCGCCGACCAGTCGGTCTTCGGCGGCTGCCACTCGGGAAGCCGACGCGCCAGCCCCAGGACGGACCCGACCTGCGGGTCCTCCGAGAGAAGGCGCACAACACTGGTGCCGACGTTGCCGGTGGCGCCGGTGACGACGATCCTGCTGCCCGCTGCGTTGCTCACGTTCGGCTCCTCTCGGGCGTACTCCGGCGGGAGGGACCGAGTACCCGGACGTGTGAGCGCATACGCAGCAGTGCGCACGCAGGGGAAAGCCCCGACCGGACGGGGGATTCCGGCCGGGGCGGCCATGTGGTGGGCACGGATGGCGGTCGCCTCTCGGCGAAAGGCTCCACAGGGCTTCAGCCGAACGATCGTCCCTGTGGGCAAATGGTGAGGCCCGGGGACACTGTCCCATCCGCACCCACGGCCTGTTCAACGGGCGGGCACCCCTGGGTGTTCCGCCCAGCGCCGCACAGGGCGGTGATGTGTGTCACCTCCGGCGACGGTTCAGCTCAGCGCGCCGTCCGGCAGGGAGGCGAGCAGATGGGCGGGGCCGTCGTAGATCGCGTCCGCCCCGGACTCCTCCAGGTCGGCCCGCGGGATCCCGCCGCAGAGCACGCCCACGCAGCGCACCCCGGCCCTGCTGCCCGCCTGCATGTCCCACACGGTGTTGCCGACGAACACGGCCCGCTCGGCGGGCAGGCCGGCGAGTTCGAGGGCGTGGGCGACGGGCTCGGGCGCCGGCTTGCCCGCCGTCACGTCGTCGGCACTGGCCGTGGCGGTGATCGCCTCGTCCGCGTCGATGGCGCGGCGCAGCGCGGTCAGTTCCGGACCGCCCGCCGAGGTCGCGAGCACCACGGTCCACCCGTCCCGGTGCAGCCGGCGCAGCAGCCGACCGGCGTCCGGCAGCGGGGGCAGCCGGTCGAAGTACTGACCGTAGAGGACCTTGTGCGCGGTGCTGAGCTCGCCGTCGCGCTCCTTGTCCCGGTCGTCGCCCAGCAGGTGCGCGATCAGGTCGGAGGCGCTCAGGCCCACCGCGCGGTGGATGGCGTGCATCGGGATCCGGTGCCCCGCCTGCCGGAAGGCTTCCCACCAGGTCGCGACATGCAGGTGGTTGGTGTCGACGAGCGTCCCGTCGACGTCGAACACGGCCGCGCGATCCATGGCCAGTCCCTTCCGCTCTGCCTCATCAGCCGCACGAGTACCACGCGAGGGTCCCGCCAAGCCGTCCCGGTGGGGATCACCCCGCCCCGGCCGGAACCCGCCCCTCCCGCGTCCAGGTCAGCAGCTCGTCCGCCGACCACGTCGTCACCACCCGTTCCGCGGGCACCCCGCACTCCTCCGCCCGCGCGCAGCCGTGGAGCTGCCAGTCCAGCTGCCCCGGGGCGTGCGCGTCGGTGTCGATCGCGAAGAGAACGCCGGCCGCCACGGCCCGGCGCAGCAGCCGACGGGGCGGGTCGAGCCGTTCCGGGCGGCTGTTGATCTCCACCGCCGTGCCCGACTCGGCGCACGCCGCGAACACCTCGTCGGCGTCGAACTCCGACTCCGGCCGCCCCCGCCCGGTCACCAGCCGCCCGGTGCAGTGGCCGAGGACGTCCGCATGCGGACTGCGTACGGCGGTCACCATGCGGCGGGTCATCGGGCGGGCATCCATACGCAGCTTGGAGTGCACGGACACCACCACGACGTCGAGCTGCTCGAGCAGCTCCGGTTCCTGGTCGAGCGAGCCGTCCTCGAGGATGTCGCACTCGATGCCGGTCAGCAGCCGGAACGGAGCCCAGGTCCGGTTGAGGTCCGCCACCACGTCCAGCTGTTCGCGCAGCCGGCCGGCGGACAGCCCGCGGGCCACGGTCAGCCGTGGCGAGTGGTCGGTGAGCGCCGTCCACTCGTGTCCGAGCGCCGCAGCGGCCCGGCCCATCTCGTCGATCGGACTGCCGCCGTCCGACCAGTCGGAGTGCACATGGCAGTCCCCGCGCAGCCGCGCCCGCAGCCTCTCACCGCCCCGGACCGGCGGGCCGGCCGGCCCCGTCCCGCCTTCCAGCTGCTCCAGATAGCCGGGCACCTGTCCGGCCAGTGCCTCCCGCACCACCTGCGCGGTCTTCGGGCCGATTCCCTTGAGGGACTCCAGCGACCCGGCGGCGGCCCGCTCGCGCACCTCGTCCTCCGGCAGCGCCTTCAGTGTCCGCGCCGCGCTGCGGAAGGCACGGACGCGGTACGTCGGAGCCAGGGACCGCTCCAGCAGGAAGGCGATCCGGTCCAGGGCCTCGACGGGATCCATCGCCACCTCCTCCGGGACCCCTCCAGGGTTCCCCAGCAGTGCGGCGGCCGCACGGCGGCCGGCACCCGGCCACCGCCGGCGCACGAGGGTCGCGACGGCCGGATCCGACTTACGCTCGATGTCATGACCGAAATCGCGAGCCCCCATATCTCCCACCCGCGGATCATGGTGCTCGGCGTTCAGCCCGGGCGGCCGCCCTTCCGCATCGTGGAGATAGACGGTGAAGTGGTCGGGGCGGCGCGGGCCGTCACCGACGTCCTGGAGACCGCCGCCGCGTTCGGCATCACGGTCCACGACCTCGACGATCCGGAGGTGGTGCGATGGGTGGGCGGCGACAAGTTCACCTGGACCCCGCGCTAGGGCCGGTGGAGCTCAGCCGACCGTCCACTTCTGGTTGGCGCCGCCCGTGCAGGTCCAGATCTGCAACCGGGTGCCGTTGGCCGAGCTGTTGCCGGTGACGTCGAGACACTTGTCGGCCTGCGGATTGACGATGTCGTGCGCCGCGGTGACCGCCCATCGCTGGTTCGCGCCTCCCGCGCAGTCCCACAGCTGCACGGTCGAGCCGTCCGCGGTGCCGTGGCCGGTGACGTCCAGGCACTTGCCGAGCGCCCGGATCGTCCCGTCCGAGCCGACGGTCCACTGCTGCGCGGCGGAGCCGTTGCAGTCGTACAACTGTACGGGAGTGCCGTTGGTGGAGCTCGCCCCGGCGACGTCCACGCACTTGCCGGCCAGCCCTCTGATCGCCACGCCGGTCGGGGCGTCGCTGGTCGTCACCGACACATGGTCCACCACGAGCTGCTGCGGGAAGACCGTGGAGCCGTCCGGGTCGCCGGGCCAGTAGCCGCCCACCGCCAGGTTCATGATCAGGAAGAACGGCTTGTTGAACACCCAGGTCCTTCCGCCCAGGTCGGCGGGGGTCCGACGCTGGTAGACGTTCCCGTCGACGGACCAGGTGATCGAGTCGGGTGCCCAGTCGACGGCGAAGGTGTGGAAGCCGTCCGCGAAGGCCTGGCCGTTCGGCAGGGAGTAGGCGGCGCCGATGCCGCCCGAGCCGGAGTAGCCGGGACCGTGGATCGTGCCGTGGACCGTCGAGGGCTCGTAGCCGACGTTCTCCATGACGTCGATCTCGCCCGAGGCCGGCCAGCCTACGTCGCCCAGGTCGTTGCCGAGCATCCAGAACGCCGGCCACATGCCCTGCCCGCGCGGGACCTTCATCCGGGCCTCGACGTGCCCGTACTGTGCGGTGAACTTCCCCGCGGTGTTCAGCCGGGCCGAGGTGTACTCGCAACGGCCGTACCAGCACTGGTAGTTGTTCGGGTTCTCCCGGCGGGCCGTGATCACCAGGTGGCCCTGTCCGTCGAGGGCGGCGTTGTTCGTGCCGGGTGTGTAGTACTGCCGTTCGTGGTTGTTGACGTTGTCGCCGGTCTCGATCTGCCACTTGGAGGAGTCGGCCGCTGCCCCGGCGGGGCCGTCGAACGTGTCGGAGAAGGTCACCGCCCGGACGCCCGCCGGCTCTGCCCGGGCGGGGGCGATCGCGGCGGACGCGACGAGTACGGCGGACAGCGCGGCGAGCAGACAGCTGCGGAGCAGGCGTGGCGAGGGCAAGGGTTCTCCCTTCCGTACGGCGCCTCGGGGTGCGGGTGCGCCGACTGAGGTGGGGGGTGAAGGGGTCACCTTGATTCAAGAGGCGGGGGTAAGGGGCCGTCAATACCCAGGTACAGACCAATAGTTGAGGCTCGGCCTCAGCGGCGTACGTGCACCGCCCGGCCCAGCCGGCGCCCCAGCAGCAGATAGCCCGCCAGTGCTCCCACGGTGTTGAGGATGACGTCGTCGATGTCGAAGGCGCGGCCCGTGACCATCGCTCCCTGGGCCAGCTCCACCAGGAGCATGACGGTCGCGGTCAGCAGCAGCACGCGCAGGATCCCCCGCGCCCGCGGCGCAAGCACCGGCACCAGCACCCCGAAGGGCACCCCGAGCAGCAGATTGCCGCCGATCTGCCGGATCGCGTCACGCAGCGCCGGCTGGTCCAGATAGGCCTGGAGGGAGCGGCCCGGCCGCAGATTGCTGTGCGTCAGCGCCTCGGAGGCGGGGGAGGGCTGCAGGGTCACCCGGGCCAGCACGACCGCGAAGGCCACCATGACGGCGAAGGCGCACGCCATCGCCAGGGCGCGGCCGATCAGGGGAAGCAGCCGCCGCGGTGCGCGCGCCTTCCGGGCGGGGGGCTCGGGGGGCGGCTTGGCGGGGCGCGGGCGGGACAGGATGCGGGACAGCAAGGCTGCACGGGCCATTCGGTCCTCCAGTCTTCAACTTCCCATCTCTGTAAGGCGGTTACCCCGGACACCGACAACGATGCCGCGACCCGCCGCCGCGGTTTCGCCGTCTGCAGCCAGGGCACTCCGCCGAAGACCCGCGCGCGCCGCCCCGGCCTCCTCCCGGGCTGGTGCTTTGATGACACGGCGTGCTGACACAGCGTGACACGACGAACCGCGGAGGTGGCCGCCCATGATCCGGCGTACGACTCTGCTCGCGGTGGCCGAGGCACTGGCCTGGTGGGTGGCGCTCACCGGGGTGTGGCTGGTCCTCGTCAGCGCGGTCGACACCCTGGAGCTCGCCGTCGGGGCGGGCTCCGCCGGCGTGTCCGCCCTCGCGGCCGGCGCCGCGCGACGGGCGGTGACCGGATCGTGAACGGCTGGACGCTCGCGGCGGCCGTCACGCTCGGTGTCGGTCTGGCGGCCACCCTGTGGGGCGTGGTCACGGGGCCGCTCAGCCACCGCGTCACGGCCCAGAACCTGTCCACCGCCCTCGCCTGTCCCGGTCTGCTGCTGCTCTCCCAGGGCTACGACCGTCCGTCGTACGTCGATCTCGCGCTGGTCCTCGCCGTGCTGGGCCCCGTCGGCACCCTCGTGTTCGCGCGGCTGCTCGCCGGTGAACTGGCCGACGGCCCGCCGCCCGCCCGGTGGCCGACCTGGGCGGCCGCCGGCCTCGGCGCGGCCGTCGTCCTGGCGCTGTGCGCGGCGACCGGGCCCGGCCGCCAGACGGTCAAGCTCCTGGTGACCGGGGCGCTGCTGATCGGCGGGAACCTCGTCGCCGCCCGCGCGGCCGCCGGGGGATTCCGGGAGGTCCGCCGTGGCTGACGCGGTCGTCGTCATCGCGCTGCTGCTCGTGGCCGCGGGCGCGACTCTCGCCGTCGCGGTCCGCGACCCGGTGCGCCAGGCCCTCGTCCTGTCCGTCCTCGGCGTCGTGCTCGCCGTGCTGTTCACGGCGCTCCAGGCGCCCGACGTCGGTCTGTCGCAACTGGCCGCCGGCTCCGCCGTCACACCGCTGTTGCTGCTGCTCACCGTCCGCAAGGCCAGGCGGCGCGCACAGCAGAAGGGGCGGGCGAGGTGAACCGGCGCGCCCGGCTGTGGCTCGTGGCCGTCGGCGGCGCGGGACTCGCCGCGCTGCTCGTCGCAGCCTGCCTGCAGATGCCGGACTTCGGCGGCGAGAGGCATCCGTACGGCGACCGGGCCGTGCACGCGTCCCTCGACCGGCACACCGCCAACACCGTCGCCTCCGTCAACTTCGACCAGCGTGCCTTCGACACCCTCGGCGAGCTGAGCATCCTGTTCGCCGCCGTGCTGGGCTGCGTCGTCCTGCTGCGCCAGACCCGCGACGAACACCGCGCCCGGCCCGAACCCGCCGACGTGGACCCGCCGGTACGCCGCTACGCCCTGATCGTCCTGCCCGTCGCCCTGCTCACCGGCCTCTACGTCATCGCACACGGCCAGCTCAGCCCCGGCGGCGGCTTCCAGGGCGGCGTCGTCGCCGCGACCGCCCTGCACCTGCTCTACCTCGGCGCCGACTACCGCGCCCTGGAACGCATCCGGCCGGTCGGCCTGTACGAGGTCGGTGACGCGGCCGCCGCCTGCGCCTACCTCGTCCTGGGCCTGGCGGGCGTCCTCGCGGGCACCGCCTTCCTCGCCAACACCCTGCTGCCGTACGGCACGTTCAACACGCTGTCCTCCGGCGGCACCGTGCCGCTGCTGAACGCGGCCATCGGCATGGAGGTCGCCTGCGCGGTCGTCGTCCTGCTCGCCCGCTTCCTGGACCAGGCCGTCGAGATCGAGGAGGAGAACGAGGACGTGAGGCCGCTGTGATGGACGTACTGCCGTACCTGGTCGCCGCCTGGGTCTTCCTGGCCGGCTGCTACGGGCTGGCCACCAGCCGCAATCTGATCCACGCCGTCGGCTGTCTGTCCGTCTGCCAGGCCGCCACGTACGTGCTGCTGGTGGCCGTCGGCTACCGCGACGGTGCCACCGCTCCGGTGTACTCCGACACCGAGCCCGGCTCCCGCCCGGTCGTCGACCCGGTCGTCCAGGCACTCGCCCTCACCGACGTGGTCGTCGGCGCCACCGTCACCGCCCTGCTGCTCGCGCTGGTCATGCAGACCGCCAAGCGGCACGGCACGGTCGACCCCGACGAGCTCTCCGAGCTGCGCGGCTGATGCACCACCTGCTGCCGCTCCTCGTCGCCGTCCCCCTGCTCGGCGCCGCCGCGCTGGTCGCCGCGGGCCGCAGACTGCCCCGCGTCGTCGCCGAGACGGCCGGCTGCCTGGTCGCCGGGGGCACCGCCGCGCTCGCCGTCCTGCTGCTGCTCAACTCCTCGCCGCCCAGGACCGAATGGGTCGGCGGCTGGACGCCGGTGGACGGGCGGAGCGTCGGCATCGTCCTGGTCGGCGACGGACCCGGCCTCGGCATGGCCGTGCTCGCCTCGCTGCTCACGCTCGCCGCCCTGGTGTACTCCTGGCACTACTTCGACGAACCGCCCCGCCGGCACGCCGGCTCCTACCCCGCGCTCATGCTGGTGTTCCAGGCCGGCATGTGCGGCTTCGCGATCACCGGCGACCTGTTCAACGCGTTCGTCTTCTTCGAGCTGATGAGCGTCGTGGCGTACGCGCTCACCGGCTATCGCGTCGAGGAGGCCAAGGCCGTGCAGGGCGCGCTGACCTTCGGTGTCGTCAACTCCCTGGGCGCGTACGCCATGCTGATGGGCATCGGGCTGCTGTATGCGCGCACCGGTGAGCTGGCCATGGTGCAGATCGGCCGCGGACTGGACGCGCACGGCGGGCCCGACGCGCTGGTCCTCGCGGGCTTCGTCCTCGTCCTGACCGGGCTGCTGGTCAAGGCCGCCGCCGTGCCCTTCCACTTCTGGCTGCCGGACGCCCACGCCGTCGCCCCGACCCCGGTGTGCATGCTGCTGTCGGGCGTCATGGTCGAACTCGGCGTCTACGGCGTCTGGCGGGTGTACGGGACCGTGTTCGCCGGTCCCGGCGGAATCCCGGCGGCCGACCTGGAACGGGTCCTCGTCGCGGTGGGCGCGCTGACGGCGGCCGTCGGTGCCGTGATGTGCTGGTACCAGCGGCACATCAAACGCCTGCTCGCCTACTCGACCGTCGCCCACACCGGTCTGTTCCTGATCGGCGTCGGCGTGCTGACCCCGGAGGCGGACGACGGAGTCGCCCTGTACATCCTCGGCCACGCCGGTGTGAAGGCCGCGCTGTTCGCCTGCACCGGCATCCTGCTCGACCGCCACGGCACCGTCGACGAGCACACCCTGCACGGGCGGGCCCGGCAACTGCGCGGTGTCGCCGTGCTGTTCGCGGCCGGCGCCCTGGGCCTCGCCGGGCTGCCGCCGTTCGGCACGGCACTCGGCAAGTCGGTCACGGAGGAGGCCGCGGGCGGCCCGCTCACCGTGCTGTATGTGTTCGCCTCGGCGGTCACGGCGGGCGCGGTACTGCGGGTCGCCGCGCGGGTGTTCCTCGGCCTCGGGCCCCCGCCGCCGAAGGCGGGGGAGTACGAGACGACCGGCTCCGGGGAGGAGCCCGAGACCCGTGGACGGATCGGTTTCGTACCCGACACCATGACGGCCGTCCCGGCACTGCTGCTCGCCGGAGCTCTTGCCGTCGGGGCGACCCCCGGCTTCGGCGACATGGTGGCGCATGCCGTGAACGAGGCCGGCTCCGGCGGGGCCGTCGTCGCCGTGCACTGGACACCGCTCGGCATCCTGCTGGGCTTCGTGTCGACCCTGCTGGCCGTGGGCCTGGCCGCCGTGGCCGTCACCCGCCCGAAGCTGCTCGCCGCCCCGGACCGGGCGCTGCCGCTGCGGCGCCTGCAGTCCGGGCACGTCGGGGACTACGTGGCCTGGCTGCTGGTGGGCGCCACGCTGCTCGGCGTGCTCACCCTGCCCGGCGTCCCGGCCACCTGATCAGGTTCCGTAGGTGACCCGTACCTCCTTGAAGCCGAGGGAGCCCAGCAGGCCTTCCAGCATGCCGGTGGTGTTGGACTCGGCCCGCTCGGTGAGCTCGCTCTCCTTCGCCGCGGCACGGATGTGCCGCACCGCGAGCTGCTGCACGGCCTGTTCGCTGTTCGGGTTGTCCGAAAACAGATCGCCCAGCCGGTCGAGCAGACCGCGCTGCTTGGACACGGCGTAGGAACGGTCGGTGTCGAGGGCGGGTTCGCCGAGTGCCGCGTGCGGCAGCCGGAGCGTGGCGGACGTACGGTCCTCGTCGACCGTCACGTCGTCCTTGCCGAGCCTGCCGAGGTCGACGTAGGCGTCGACGGTGCCCGCGCCGACGTACAGGGTCCGGGTGCCGCGGATCGCGTCGGGCAGGTACTTGGTGTCCTTCTCCAGATCGACGACGACCTGGAAGTTGCCGGAGGCGGCGTCGTAACGGCTGATGTCCTGGATCGACTTGAGCAGGGCCGGACCCGAGCGGTCGTGCGTCTCGGTGCCGAACAGGTCTCTCAGTCCCGGCAGCACGCTCAGCCGGATCCCGGCGAACAGCACGACGAGCACCAGCACGAGGGCGCTCACGGCCTTCGCCCAGCCGGGCAGGCGCCGGGGGAGGCGCTTGATGGAAGTCGTCATGGCGACGGTCCTCCTTCCTCCTGTCCACATGCCCTCAAATCCCTTGCCCCACCGCATGGTTGACCGATGTACGACTGATGAGGGGAGCGCCGTCCAGTCAGACGGCGGGTGTCCCGGGCCGGGGGAGGGCCGCGTCCAGCGTCGGCTGCGGCGGCAGCAGCCGCGACAGGCCGGTGACGCGCAGGACGCGCAGGGTCAGCGGGTGGGTGCAGACGAGGTGGAGCTGCCCGTCGTGGGCGAGGACCCGGCTGCGGGCCCGGTACAGCAGACGCAACCCGGAGGCGTCGAAGAACTCGACCCTGTTGAGGTCGATCACGATGCGGGGGGCGGGCCGTGCCGTCACCTCGTCCAGGTGGGGGAGGATCTCCGCCGCGGAGAGCATGTCGATCTCCCCGCGGAACTCCAGGACCGTGTGCCCCCGCTCCTGGTGGACGCGCAGATGCCGGGTGAGCGGCGCAGCCTCCTGCCCCACGACGACCTCGCCTCCAAGCGGCCTGACGAGCCCACAACTGCGGGACCCGCCCTGCAAGTTACCTTCGGTGGAGTGAATTTCAGCATGTTCGATTGACATATGTCATCGAAATTGAGCCTGAGTTCATTCGTGTTTCGAAGGCTGCGGCAGGGCGGGGCAGGGCGCAGTGGCAGGAGGCGGCGGTCAGTCGACCAGCAGGACCAGCTTCCCGGTGGTGCGGCCGGTGTCGCCGAGCGCGTGGGCCTTGGCGGCCTCGCCCAGCGGGAAGGTGCCCGCGATCGTCGCGCGCAGCCGGCCGTCCTCGACGAGCCCGGCGATGGCGTTCATGCCGGTGTGGTCGGCGTCGACGAGCATGCGGACCGCCCGGACGCCGAGCCGCTCGGCCTCCTCGTAGAAGTCCTCCGAACCGACCGGCAGGATCGAGACCACGAGTCCGCCGGGGCGCAGCACGCGCAGCGAGCGCACGGCGGTCTCGCCGCCGAGGGTGTCCAGCACGACGTCGACGTCCCGCACCGTCTCCGCGAAGTCGGTCGTCCGGTAGTCGATCGCCTCGTCCACACCGATCTCGCGCAGGAAGTCGTGCTTGCCCGCGCTCGCCGTGCCGATCACATACGCGCCCCGGGCCTTGGCGATCTGCACCGCCACATGCCCGACCCCGCCGGCCGCGGCATGGACCAGCACCCGCTGTCCCGGCTGCAGGTCCGCCCGCTCCACCAGCGCCTGCCACGCGGTCAGCGAGACCAGCGGCAGCGCGCCCGCCTGCGTGTGGTCGATCCCGGCGGGCTTCAGTGCGAAGGCGCGGGCCGGGCCGGTGACGTACTCGGCGTGCGAGCCGTGACCGAACGGGTACGGCAGCATGCCGAAGACCTCGTCGCCGGGCTTGAACAGGGCGACGCCGATCCCGGTCGCCTCGACCACGCCGGACACGTCCCAGCCGAGGACGAAGGGCGGCTGCCCCAGGAAGCCGCCGGAGGCGCGGTGCTTCCAGTCGGTCGGGTTGACGCCGGCGGCCCGCACCCGGACCAGGACCTCGTTCGGCCGTGGGGCCGGCCGCTCGATCCGTACTTCCTTCAGTACCTCGGGCCCGCCGAGGGCATCCTGACTGATGGCTCGCATGGTGTTCACATCGCTCATGGTGCTCCAGCCTGCCGCGGTCGGCCCGCTGGGAGAATGGCAAGATTGCCAACCTTCGATAAGATCGTGCCATGCGTGGCAGTGGCAGTGGCGGCAATCGGCAGACGCACCGGGTCGCGGTCCTCGCGCTCGACGGCGTCTACCCCTTCGAGCTCGGCATCCCGGCGCGCATCTTCGGCGCCGCCGACGGCCGGTACGAGGTGCTGACCTGCACCGTCGACGGCCGCCCGGTGTGCACCAACGCCGACTTCACCGTCACCGTCGAACACGGACCCGAGGCCCTGGGCACGGCGGACACCGTGGTCGTCGCGCCCATCGCACCGGAGTCCGTCCCCACCGACCTCCCGGACGAGGTCGCCGGCGCGCTCGCCCGGATCCGCCCCGGCACCCGCATCGTCTCCATCTGCACCGCCGCCTTCGTGCTGGCCGCGGCCGGGCTGCTGGACGGCCGCAGGGCCACCACCCACTGGCAGCTCGCCGACGAGTTCCGGCGCAGGTACCCGCACGTCGACCTCGATCCGGACGTGCTCTTCGTCGACGACGACCCCGTCCTGACCTCGGCCGGAGCAGCCTCCGGCATCGACGTCTGCCTGCATGTGGTGCGCAAGGACCACGGCAGCCGACTCGCCAACACGGTCGCCCGCCGCTGCGTGGTGCCGCCGTTCCGGGACGGCGGGCAGGCGCAGTACATCGAGCGGCCCGTCCCCGAGTCCGGCGCCGCGAGCACGGCCGCCACCCGCGCCTGGGCCCTCGAACGCCTCGGCGAACCGCTGACCCTCGACGACCTGGCGGCCCACGCCCGGATGAGCCGGCGCACCTTCGCCCGCCGCTTCAACGACGAGGTGGGCCTCAGCCCCGGCCGTTGGCTGATCCAGCAACGTGTCGCCCGGGCCCGGCACCTGCTGGAGTCCAGCGACCTCCCCGTGGACACGATCGCCGGCCAGGTCGGCTTCGCCACGGCCGCGTCCCTGCGCCAGCACCTGCACTCGGCGATCGGCGTGTCACCCCAGACGTACCGGCGGACGTTCCAGACGACACGCTGACGCTCGGCTGCGCTCGCGCGGGGACCCTCCCCCCGCCCCGGCTCCCCGGCGCACGTCTGGTTTCGGACTTCCTCGCCCTGGCCGCCGGGCGGGGCGCCGAGCAGGCGGAAGTGACCGCCTACCTCGGCGAACACGGACGCGGGTCCGCTGCTACGAGCGGCACGGATTCGCGCGCACTCCGTGACCCTGAGGCGGCCGCTCGGACCGGCCTCCCGCGGCTGACGCCCGTCTCCTCGCCCGCCGCCCGGCCCCGGCCGGGCACGCAAAGGCCATATGTCGATTAACGCCTTCCTGGCGGAGAGTGACGGAACCCTCACGTCCGCACACCCCCTGAGGTTGATCCTTTCGGGTTGGAACCAGATAAGCTCCCGTCCGGCGCTGCGAGTTGACGCGATCGCGACGGGTCGGCTCTCGGTGCGTACTCATGAGTGCGGTCCCCTTGTACACCCCCCTGTGCACACCCCCCCCGTTCGATCGTGTTGCTTCGAAGGATGCAGATGGAACTCGCCACTCCGCCCCCGGCGGCGCGGGCCCCTGTCGCCTGGTACAGCTGGTGGCTGATGCCACTGGCCTTAGGAGGAGGAACGGTTGCCGCCACGTTCATGAGCTCGGAGCGAATAACCGCGGCCGTCGCCGGAGCCGCGGCGACCGCAGTGGGCTCCGTGTGCGTACGGCTGCTGATCCGCACCCAGACCCAACTGCGCCGCGCGGAGGGCAGCTTCCGCACCTCGCAGGCCGAGCACTCGCAGCAGTGGCAGCAGCATGTGGCGGGCCTGGAGCGCAAGCACTCCGCCGAGCGTGCCGCCCACGAGGCCCAACTCGCCGACCGGTCAAGGGCGTACGAGGCGCGGCTGGCCGAGCAGGCCGAGAGCTACGAGGTACGCCTCACCGAGCAGGCCGACGGCTACCAGGCGCAGCTCACCGAGCAGGCCCGCAGTCACGAGGCGCAGCTCGCCGAGCAGACCGCCGACTGGCAGGAACAACTCGCCCACCAGCAGGCAGCGGTGGCCCGCCTCGCCGACGAGCAGCTCCCTGACGCGCTGAAGCGGCTGCGCGCCGGTGACGCCATCGACGACCTGCTGCCCTCCGTCAACCAGTGCGCCAAGGTCGCTCCCGAACTCCAGGCCGATCTGCGCAAGGTGCTGCGGACCGCCCTGATCGGCGTCGAGGAGGAGTTCAACCGCTCCACCTCCGCCGAGCAGGCCGTGATCAGCATCGGCAACCGCATCCACGTCCTGACCAGCAAGCTCCGCGGCCGGCTGCACGAGATGCAGGGCGAGCACGGCCGGCTGCCGGCCGTCGCGCGCGGCCTGATGGAGCTCGACCAGGCGATCGGCCCCGCCGACTGTCTCGCCGCCAGCGTCGGCGTGCTCGGCGGCTCCGACCGGCCGGGCCGGCAGTGGCAGGAGCCGCAGCGCCTGCTCAGCGTGGTCCGCGGCGGCATCGGCCGGATCAAGGAGTTCCACCGCGTCGAGGTGCGCCATCTGCCCGAACTCGGCGTCGACGGCGGCCTGGTGGACCACCTCACGCTGGTCTTCGCCCACCTGCTGGACAACGCCACGCGCTACTCGCCGCCCACCGAGCCGGTGATCGTCTCCGGCAAGGAGGTGCCCAACGGTGTCGGCATCGAGATCCAGGACTCCGGCAAGGGCCTGAGCGACGAGAAGAAGCGCGAGGCGGAGAACGCCCTCGCCGGCACCGCGGCCGGTCCGGGCCTCGGCGGCATCTCCGAGGACGCCAACATCGGCCTGCGGGTCGTCGGCGCCCTCGCCCGCCGCTACGGCATCCGCGTCACCTTCGCGGACTCGCCCTGGCTCGGCACCTCGGTGGTCGTCGTGGTCCCGCACAAGTACTTCAGTCCGCTGCCCACGGCCGCCGCGTCCGCCACGGCACCGGCCGCCCCGGCGCCCGCCCCTGCCCAGGAACAGGTCACCGCCGAGTCCGCGGCCGAACCCGCCGACGCACCGGACACCACGCCCGGCGGACTGCCGCGCCGCCGCAGCAGTCGGAGTGGCACGGCCGTGCCGACACCGGCCGGGCGGACCGAGGAGAGGACCGTCTCCGCCGTCCCGCCGGACACCTCCTTCACCGGCCTGGCCGCGTTCGCCACGGCCGGCCGGGAGACCTCCGGGGGACCCGAGGCGTCCGACGACCGCGAGTCGTCCGCCGTACGCGAGTCCGCAGAGCACCGCACTGAAGAGAGCGACTAGTCCCCATGACGCAACAGGGAACCGACGTGAGCTGGGCGCTCCGTGATCTGGTGGAGAGCATCCAGGAGATCCGCTTCGCCCTCGTGGCCTCCAGCGACGGCAAGGCCATCACCTCCTACGGCGCCGACGACCCCGACGACGTGGACCGTTTCGCGGCCGTGGTGGCCGGCCTGCAGGCCCTGGCCCAGCCGGTCGCCGAGCAGTTCCCCGCCTACGCGGGGCAGTTGCGGCTGGCGATGATCGAGGTCGACGGCGGTCACCTCTTCGTCGTCCGCGCCGGACTGGAGACGTATCTCGGCGTCCTCGCCCGCGAAGGCCTCGACCAGGGCCTGCTCGGACACCAGATGAGGGATCTGGCCCGCAGAATGGGTGAGCTCCTCGGCACCACTCCGCGCCTGGAGGAGCACTCTGGATGAGTGCTCCCCGCCGGCCGACGGACCCGTCCGGTCTCGAGCGCTACTACGTCCTCACCGGGGGGCGCAGCGGACCGGGCGGTTCGGCGTCGAGCCTCGACGTGGCGACCCTCATCGTCTCCGGAGCCGCCCCCGCCCCGGGCATGCAGCACGAGCACGCGGAGATCCTCCGGCGCTGTCGCGAGCCGCTGTCGGTGGCCGAACTCGGCGCCCATCTCCAACTGCCCTTCAACATTCTCGCGGTGCTGCTGGCGGACCTGCTCGAAGCAGGCCGCGTCGAAGCCCGTGACCCCATCCCGGCGCACGACGCCGGTCGCGGGCCCGACCTCGCGCTCCTTGAGGAGGTACTCAGTGGACTTGAACGGCTTTGACCGACCCGGCCGGCCGGCGGCCGGGGACACCCGCTCGGTGAAGGTGATGATCGCCGGCGGTTTCGGCACCGGGAAGACCACCATGGTCCGGTCGGTCAGTGACATCAAGCCCCTCACCACGGAGGAGACCCTCACCCAGGCCAGCGCCGACGTCGACCACCTGATCGGCGTCGCCGACAAGACGGAGACCACCGTCAGCCTGGACTTCGGCAAGATCAGCCTCAACGAGAGCCTGGTCCTCTACCTGTTCGGCACCCCGGGCCAGGAGCGGTTCTGGTTCCTGTGGAACGGCCTGTTCAAGGGCGCACTCGGCGCGGTCGTCCTGGTGGACACCCGCCGACTGGCCTCCAGCTTCCGCGCGATCGAGGAGATGGAGCGGCAGAACGTCCCGTTCGTCATCGCCCTGAACGTCTTCCCGGACTCCAAGGAACACCCGGTCGAGGAGATCCGGGACGCCCTCGACATCTCCCCGCACACCCCGATCGTGGCCTGCGACGCCCGCGACCGGACCTCCAGCCGTGACGTACTCGTCGCCCTGATACGTCACTTGAAGGAACGCTCGGCCGTCGCAGTGGAGTCCCGATGAACGACCAGCCCTTAAACGATCCCGATACACCGCGCGGTTGCCCCTTCGGCCATGACACCGAGCTCACCCGGCTGTACGGGCCGGAGGCGGCGACCGACCCGCGCGGCATCTACGAGCGGCTGCGCAAGGAGCACGGCTCCGTCGCGCCGGTGCTGCTGGAGGGCGACATCCCCGCCTGGCTGGTACTGGGTTACCGGGACAGCCGGCGAGTGCTCGACAATCCCCTCCACTTCCCCCGGGACGCGCGGATCTGGCGGGACTGGCGGGAGGGCCGGGTCGCGGACAACTCTCCGCTGGTTCCGATGCTCGCCTGGCGCCCCGACTGTGTGTCCCAGGACGGCGAGGCTCACCGCCGACTGCGTGGTGCCGTCAGCGACGGGCTGCAGTCCGCCGCCGGCCGCGGTGTCCGGCGCCACGCCACGCACTTCGCCAACAAGCAGATCGACGCGTTCGCGGACTCCGGCCGCGCCGATCTGGTGGCGGACTACGCCGACTTGCTGCCGATGCTCGTGATCGCCCGCGTTCTGGGGCTTGCCGAGGCGGAGGGGCGTCGCCTGGTCGAGTCCTGCGCCCAGGTGATGAAGGGCGGCGAGGACGCCGTCATGCACGACGGCGTGATCAGGGAGATCTTCGGTGAACTCGCCGAGCGCAGGCGGTCCGAACCCGGCTCCGACCTCGCCACCGGCCTGCTGGAGCATCACGCGGCGCTCGACCACGACGAGGTCGTGGCCCACCTGCGCGTGGTGCTGATCGCCGCGCACGTCACGACCAACCTGCTGGCCCGGGTGCTGGAGCTGGTCCTGACCGACGCCTCCCGGCTCTCCGGGCTGATCAGCGGCCAGCTGAACATCTCGGCGGTGGTGGAGGAGGCCATGTGGAACTCTCCGCCGCTCGCCGTCCTGCCGGGGCGCTTCGCCGCCAGCGATGTCGAACTGGGTGGGCACCGCATCGAGGAGGGCGACCTGCTCGTTCTCGGTCTCGCCCCGGGCAACCTCGACCCCGAGATCCGGCCCGACCCGGATGTCTCGGTACAGGGCAACCATGCGCACCTGGCGTTCGGCGCGGGCCCGCACGAGTGCCCCGGGCAGAACATCGGGATGTCCATCATCGAGGTCGCGGTGGACGTCCTGCTGCACCGTCTGCCGGGCCTGCGCCTGGCCGTGCCGCCGGAGGAGCTCGGCTCGACCGCGGCCACATGGATGTCCCTGCTGGACAGCCTGCCGGTCGAGTTCGAGGTGTAGGCCCCCAGACGCCGCTGCCCGGCCGGATCACCTGGCCGGGCAGCGGCGTCATTTGGGTTTCTGGAACAGGATTGAGGCGTCAGCCGTCGAGCCAGTCGCCTGCGAGGACCGAGGGACGGTATCCCATGGCGTTCCAGAGGAAATGCGGGTGGGCACAGCCGAACATGTAGGCGAGCAGTGCGGTGTCCTCCCTCCCGGTCTGCGGGTCGTGCAGGGCGTAGAAGAACTCGGATCCGACTGCGCCGGAGTCTTCTTGGACAGCACGAGCGCGGGCCGTGGACGGTGCGGCATTGGACGCCTCCACGGCGGCGATGTACGTACGGCGCAGGATCTCCCATGTGCTGTCGATGTTGCCGTGCCAGGGGCCGTGCAGTGCTTCGAAGGCATGGAGCTCGGCGTCGAAGAGGGGCCATGTCTCGGGGTATTGGGCCCGACAGCGTGCGGACAGCTCGGCGGTCCGGGCGCTCAGAGCCGGTGCGGTGGGCCGCGGGGAGATGGTGAGGGTGGTGCCGTGGGTGAGGATGCCGGTGCATGCGTTGGGCTGAAGGTCGCACAGCGGGCACTCTTGGGCCGGGGGCAGGCCCTGGGTGATGCCGTCGAACCACAGGGCGTGGCGGCCCGTGAGCCCCAACCAGACGATGGTGCTGGTCATCAGCCAGGTGTTCCACATCGGGGGATGCGCCTCGGGCATGCAGCCGTACTTGATGAGGGCGATGGCGCCGGCAGCGTAGAGGGCCTTGGTGTGGGAGGGCATGTCGGCGAGCCAGAAGTTGCTGATCTCGCCGGTGAGGGCGTCGGCGCGTACGTCGACCATGTCGTCGACGACGCGGCACAGCAACAGGGAGGCGAGGTGTTCTTCCTGCCAGAGTTCGGTGTCGGGCGAGACGTGCCAGAACAGGCAGTCCATCATCTGCAGGAGTGAGTAGCTGCTCTGGCTGAGCGGGTTGGTCTGGGGGAGTACGACGCTGCCCGCGTGGTGCTGTTGGAGCCAGTACTCGTCCACGGATCGCTTATGGGCTGCGTAGAGTCCGCAGACGAGGGCCCGTGCGGTGTTGGTGCTGAAATTCTCGGCCAGGCGGCCTTCGATGAGTTGGGTGAGGTGCGTGGTGTCTATGGTGTCGATCACGCGTTTGTATTCGTGGAAGAGCAGGATGTCGTCCTCGAAGCGATGGCGGTAGCCAAGGTCTCGTTCAAGGTCGTTCATCTGCCGGGCCAAGACCCATCCACCGGTCAGGACGCTGTCGAGTTCCCGGTGGTACGGCCAGGTCTTGACGGTGAGGGGCCGACCGGCGCTCTGCCGCCAACCGTAGTCAGCCAGCGTGCGTTCGGGCGGTGTGGGCAGCCGACGGCACAGAGAGCAGTCGCAGACGGTTGTCTGCTCCTCGTCGCGCGGCGGGGTGAGTGCCCGGCTCCTCCAGGCCCCTTCCAGCATCATGCAGGTCAGTCGGCAGACCTCGATATCGGTGCTGACCTGGGGGAAGGCCGCTTCGATCACCCGCAGGCCGGCGTCGAGTCGCCTCAGCCTGGCGTAACCCTCCTCGTCGGGCGGGAGGAACGCGCGCGGCGCCAGCTGGAGGGCTCCCTCCACCTGCAGCGTGGTGCTGGAGTGGGGGGACCCGAGTGCGTCCAGCCGCTGCTGAGCGGCGTTCTGGCAATCTCGGTACTCATCCGTGCACCCATCGATGTGTTTCACGAAGAGGCGGGCCAGGGCGTTCCCCGCCTCCGCCGGCTGGAGCTGGGCGCTTGGCTGCGCCGGGATCAAGCTGTCGGTGGATATCTCCGGACCACCGCCTACGACTCGAGAATTCACACCGGTCTCCCTTCAAGCTGTGGTCCTGGCAACGGAATCGATCGGCCGTGGTTGTCGGCCGGATTCATCCGCGACACCGCCGGCGGCCTCCCATGAACGGCCCGCCCTTGTCGAAGGGGAGATCGAACCGGACGTCCTGCGGCATGCGTTTCCTTTCGGGAGACGGCAGCGCAAAGTCCCCACCCCTGCGCGCGGGCGGTCACCGTGACCGCCCGCGCACTCGAACTGAGCTTCGCCATACGAAAGTTGAACCGGGAAGCGGTACGAGACTGCCCAGAGCGTAAATGATCTACGCGTAACCGGACCGTGATCTCCGTTACTGCTCAAGCCTCTTGAGCTGCGTATACTCGCGCGCCCCCGACATAAGTGAGAGCTACACGCGTCTCGGCGATCGCCTCGACCGGTCCGTCGAACAGATCGCGGTCCAGGACCACGAGATCCGCGAGCGCTCCGGGCGGGCCTCGCCCGTGTCGTCGAGGTGGTTCACATATGCCGAGCCCGCCGTGCAGGCGGTCAACGCCTCGGCGAGTCCGATCCGTTCGCCGGGCAGGAACACCGGCGTGTCGCCCCGTCCGGTGCCACCCGGTTGACCGCCACATGGATGCCGTGCAGCGGATCGGGGCTGCTCACCGGCCAGTCGCTGCCTGCCCCGAGCCGGGCGAAGCGCGGCACGTCGGTGGGCTGGACGACCTGGAGATGCGCCAGGTGGGGCCGCGTGTCGCTCGGCCCGTTGGCGGCACGCGCCGCCTCGATCGCGTCCAGCGCGTCGCGTACGGCCCGGTCGCCCAGCGCGTGGAAGGGGCACTGGAAGCCGAGCGCGCATGACCTGCGGGACTTCTTCGAGTGGACCAGCCGGCGTGAAGCCGACTTCCGGACTCGCCGGGCTGTACCGGTTCCACGCCCGCCGGGACGAGACCGGCCGCCCTTGCCGGGGGAGTTGACTGGGCCGAGGCCGAGGGGCCGGTACGTGCCGAAGCGCGTTGCAGAGCCGCGCGGTGGCGTCCGCGGGTGTGCGGGCGTCGCCGGCCGATACGCGCACCATCCGTCAGACTCGCTCGTAGGTGGTGCCGGACTCGTTTCTGCGCAACAGACCCTCGTCCACGAGGGCACGGCGCAGGCTCACCCAGTCGTCGAACCATTCGCCGCAGATCGCGTTGACCTTGGCCTCGGAGTACGTCACGCCGGCTCGAACGAGTCCTTCACAACGGCCAGAACACGGCTGCGTACCTCCGCCTTGCCCGGAATGGACGTGAGCCGACCACGGCGGAAGTAGGAGCCCGCCCCGTCTCCGCTGCCCCGGCCGGAGACGCTGACCTCGGCCTGGACTGCGAGCCGGAAAGTGTCGTTGAGCAGCGTGTACGTGCGCTTTTCGCTGTCGAAGGCGGCGATCCGGCCGTCCGTCAGCTTCTGCAGCGCCGCGGCAGCGGCCGGTGGGCGGAGCTTGGTCAGTTCGGCGACCTCCGCCACACCGGGCGCCGGCCCGGCGGGCCGCAACCTGAGGGCGACCGGCAGAACGCGCCTCGGTATCGGCCCGACCCGCGACGTCGTCATGGTCGACGGCACGGTCGACACGGTCACCCTGGCCGAGCTCTCCGAGGAGGAGGGCGACCGCTTCGCGGCCAAGACCGGCTTCGACCCGCGTGAACTCACCACGCCCTACTTGTACTTCAGGGTGCGGCCGACCCGGATCCAGGCCTGGCGCGAGGCCGGCGAACTGGACGGGCGAGAGCTGATGCGGGACGGGAAGTGGCTGGTGGCGGACTGAAACCGTACGACCGGGACACCCGTGGGGGCACAGGGCGGGGACAGGACCGTCCCGCGCCCCGGACCCTGCGGAGGAACCATGCCACTGGTGAAAGCGGGCTTCGTGGTGCTCGACTGCGCCGAGCCGGAGAAGCTCGCCGTGTTCTACACGGAACTGCTGGAAGGCGAGCAGACGGACGCGACCGCCAACCGTGTCGAGATCAGGGGCGCCGACGGGACCCGGCTCGCGTTCCGCCGCGACATGAACGCGACGCCGCCGAGCTGGCCGCGCCCCGAGAACTCGCTCCAGGCCCATCTCGACTTCGAGGTGGAGGACCTGGACGAGGCCGAGCGCAGGATCGTCGGGCTCGGCGGCCGGCCGCTGGAGACGAAGGAGGCGCAGGGCCCGTACGAGGAGCGCGGGTACGCCGACCCGGCCGGCCACTCCTTCACCATGCGCCGCACGGCCGCCGTGGCACCGAAGCAGGGCTGAGGCCTTCAGTCAGTCCCGGCCGCCCTTCTCCTTGGTCGGCCACACGCCGGTCGAGCGCGCGATGGCCTTGGCACCCGTGCGGTCCACCGCGCTGCGCACCGCCGCGAAGATCGCTCCCTGGATGGCGGCGGCCAGCAGGATCTCCCCCCAGCCGCGGTCCGGGTCCAGCGCGTCGGGCGCGTCCTCCTCGTGCCGCAGCGCCATCCACGTCTTGCGGAAGGCGAGGCCCGCCAGCGCACCGCCCGCATAGCCCAGCACCCATCCGACCGGCTGGTAGGCGAGGGGGAATTTCTTCTTCTTGCTCTTCTTGGCCACCGTGGTCTCCTCGGTTGTCGGTGTACGGGCTGCGCCGGCTGCGGGGTTCAGGGACGGCCGGCGGCCGGGACCTCCTCACCCGGACGGACCGGCCCCGGCGGTGTGCCGTCCCCGAACGGACGGCCACCGAGTTCCTCGCGGTGATGCGGGGTCAGCCAGCCGGACAGGTCCGGTCCCAGCGGCACGATCCTGGTCGGATTGATGCCGGTGTGCACCTGGTGGTAGTGCCGCTTGATGTGGTCGAAGTCGACGGTGTCCCCGAAACCGGGCGTCTGGAAGAGATCGCGTGCGTACGCCCACAGCACCTGGTTCTCCGTCAGCTTCCAGCGGTTGCACTTGAAGTGGCCGTGGTAGACCGCGTCGAAGCGGACCAGCGTGGTGAACAGCCGGATGTCCGCCTCGGTGATCGTGTCGCCGGCCAGATAGCGCTGCCGGGCCAGCCGTGGCGTCAGCAGCTCCAGCCGCCGGAAGACGTCCGAGCAGGCGGCCTCGTACTCCGCCTGCCCGGTGGCGAAGCCCGCCCGGTACACACCGTTGTTCACGTCCTCGTAGACGTCCGCCATCACCTCGTCGATCTCGTCGCGCAGCCGCTCCGGGTACAGGTCGGGTGCTCCCTCCCGGTGCAGGGACGTCCACTGGGTCGCGAAGTCCAGAGTGATCTGCTGGTAGTCGTTGGTGACCAGCTGCCCGGTGGGTACGTCCACGATCGCGGGCACGCTGACGCCGCCCGGGTAGCCGGTCTCCCGCTTGTCGTAGGCCTCGCTGAGGAAGCGGATGCCGAGCACCGGGTCCCGCCCGTCCGGGTCCAGGGTGAAGCGCCAGCTGCGGTCGTCCTGGATCGGATCGGCGACGGCCAGCGACAGAGCGGCATCCAGCCCCAGCAGTCGCCGGGAGATCACCGCCCGGCTCGCCCATGGACAGGCACGGCTGACGACCAGCCGGTAGCGGGCCGCGGCCACCGGCCAGCCGTCCCGGCCGTCCGCGGTGATCCGGTCCGCGAAGTGGCTCCTGGACCGCCGGAACGACTTCCTGCCGTACGCGCTGTTGCCGTCGCCCCCGGCACTCATGACCTGTCTCCTTCCCGAGGGAGCATGTGCTGACCACCTGGTTCCCCGAGTTCCCCCCTTTCCGCTCACAGCACGGTGTGACCCGTGCCGACCGGGGCAGTCGGCGATGATGAGCGGGACAACCACGGACGCACAGCACGACCGCACCCCGGACCGAATCCAGGACCGCACACCGGACCGCGGGCAGGCGCCCGAGGCCGACCGCAGGACGCGCCTGACCGTGCTGGTGGCGCTGGCGGCCAACCTGGTGATCGCGGTCGCCAAGACGGTCGGTGGACTCGTCGCCGGGTCCCCCGCCCTGCTGTCCGAGGCCGCGCACTCCGTGGCCGACAGCATGAACGAGGTCTTCCTCCTCGCCGCCCTGCGCCGCAGCCGTCGCCCCGCCGACCGGCGCCACCCCTTCGGCTACGGCAAGGAACGGTTCTTCTGGTCGCTGCTGGCAGCCGTCGGGATCTTCGTCATGGGCGGCTGCTTCTCCTTCTTCCAGGGCTTCGAGGCGCTGACGAGGGGCACCGAGGAGAACTTCGGCGGCTATGTGGCCGGCATGGTCGTGCTCGGCGTCGCTCTGCTCGCCGAGGGCGTCTCCCTGCTGCGGGCCCTGCACCAGCTGCACGGGCAGGGCGCCGCCGACGGCCTGCGCGATCCGGCCCTGCGCACGGTGATCGCCGAGGACGGCACCGCGGTGCTCGGGGTGACCCTCGCCCTCGCCGGTATGGCGGTGCACCTGGTCACCGGCCAGGTGGTGTGGGAGGCGTCCGCCTCGCTGGCCATCGGCGCGCTGCTGGTGTACGTCGCCTATCGACTCGGCCGGGACGCGCGCGACCACCTGATCGGCGAGGCCGCCGACCCGGAGGCGAGCGGCAGGATCCGGGCGCTGCTGCAGGCGCAACCCGAGATCGACAGCGTGGAGGCGCTGCTCACGATGAAGACCGGCATCGACTCCACGCTGGTGGCCGCCCGCATCGACCTGGTGCCGGGCCTGGACAGCGAACGGGTCGAGGAGGTGGCCGTACGCATCAAGGGGTCGATCGCCCGCACGGTCCCCGAGGCGGACCAGATCTTCCTCGATGTGACCGACCGGCCCGCGCGGGAGACACAGGAAAGCCCCGCCGCGACGGGGGAACGCGGCGGGGCCTGAACTGCGGGTGCCCGCCGTACGGCGCTTCATGCACCCCGGGCACGAAAATCTCCGAATCTTCTCGGGGAGACGGCGGGATCAGTCCCCGTCGACCGGTTCGAGGACGAAGACCGGGATCTCGCGGTCCGTCTTCGTCTGGTACTCGGCGTACGGGGGATAGGCGGCCACGGCGCGCTCCCACCACTCGGCCTTCTCCGCGCCGGTGATCTCACGGGCTGTCATGTCCTGCTTGACCGGGCCGTCCTGGAGCTCGACATGCGGGTCGGCCTTGACGTTGTGGTACCAGACCGGATGCTTGGGCGCCCCGCCCAGCGAGGCGACGGCGGCATACCGTCCCTCGTGCTCGACGCGCATCAGCGGAGTCTTGCGGATCTTGCCGCTCTTCGCGCCCCGAGTGGTGAGCACGATGACGGGCATCGAGGTGCCCTGCAGGGTCAATCCCTTGGTGCCGCCGGAACTCTCGTACAACTCGACCTGCTCGCGCACCCACTGCGTCGGGCTGGGTTCGTACTCACCCTCGAGGGGCATGGCCACCGTCCCATCGTCGCGTTCCGGAGCCGTCCGACACGGCTCACCGGCACCGAGGTTAAACAGTGACAGGCGAGAGTTTCATCCACGACGGCCGATGTTGCGCCACAGGCATTATCTCGCGGGTCGTCGCACCGCCCGGCCGGTTGGAGTGCGCGCGAAGCCGTACGCTCGGCCCGGACCCCACTCCGACGGCAGGAGCAGCAACGATGCAGTACGTGAAGCTCGGTTCCACGGGCCTGGACGTCTCGCGGATCTGTCTGGGCTGCATGACCTACGGCCTTCCCGACCGCGGCGTGCACGAGTGGACCCTCGACGAGGAGGCCTCACGCCCGTTGATCCGGCAGGCGCTGGAGGCCGGGATCACCTTCTTCGACACGGCGAACGTGTACTCGGACGGCACCAGCGAGGAGATCGTCGGCAAGGCACTGCGCGACTTCGCCCGCCGGGACGAGATCGTGCTCGCCACGAAGGTGCACGGCCGGATGCGGCCCGGCCCCAACGGCGGCGGACTGTCCCGCAAGGCGATCATGACCGAGATCGACCACAGTCTGCAGCGCCTCGGCACCGACCACGTCGACCTGTACCAGATCCACCGCTGGGACCCGTACACGCCGATCGAGGAGACGATGGAGGCGCTGCACGACCTGGTCAAGGCGGGCAAGGTGCGCTACATCGGGGCGAGTTCGATGTACGCCTGGCAGTTCTCCAAGGCCCAGTACACCGCCCGGCTGCACGGCTGGACCCGGTTCGTGTCGATGCAGAACCACTACAACCTCCTCTACCGCGAGGAGGAGCGCGAGATGCTGCCGCTCTGCGCGGACCAGGGCGTCGGCGTACTGCCCTGGAGCCCGCTGGCCCGCGGCCGCCTCACCCGCGACTGGGGCACCACCACCGAACGCAGCGCGGCCGACGGCTTCGGCAGCCGCCTCTACCCGGAGGGCGACCGCACGATCGTCGAGACCGTCACCCGGATCGCGGGCGACCGCGGCGTGCCCCGCGCCCAGGTGGCCCTGGCCTGGCTGCTGCACCAGGACACGGTGACGGCGCCGGTCGTCGGTGCCCCCAAGCCGCACCACATCGATGACGCCGCGGCCGCCGTCGAGCTGGAGCTGACCGGCAAGGAGATCGAGGAGCTGGAGCAGCCCTACACGCCGCACCCCGTCAGCGGGCACTGACGGGCGGCGTCGTCAGTGCGGCCCGGGCGGGGCGAACTCGGTGCCGCACGGGCCGCCGCCCTCGCTCTCCGGCAGCGGCACGCGCTCGGCGTCCATCGTCAGCGTGCGGTAGTAGCCGCCGATGCGCTCGGTGGAGCGGCCGACGTAGTGGCCGATGAACGAGCGGCGGAAGCGGTCCTCGGTGCGGTTCGGCTCGGAGCCGTGCACCAGGCTGCCGTTGAAGAACAGGACGTCGCCCGGCTCCATGTCGACCGGCACCGTCGCAAGGCCGGGCGGCGGCGGTACGTACTCCCGTGCGAAGGACACCTCGGCGTCCGCCTCCTCGGGGCAGAAGATGTCCATCCGGTGCGTGCCGGGCACGACCTCCAGCCCACCGTTGTCCCGGCCGATCACATCGCAGGCGACCCAGGCCGCCACGCAGGTTCCCGGCTCGACCCGCAGATAGAAGTTGTCCTGGTGCAGCGCCTGGCCGCGCGCACCCGGCGGCTTGAAGTAGAACATGCTCTGCGCGGCCAGCACCTCCTCGCCGAACAGCGTCTCCAGCACCCCGCGCAGCCGCGGGTCCAGCAGGAAACGCAGCGCAACGGGGTTGATCTCGTGCGGCTGCATCACCCTCGGGCAGGCGGCCAGTGGATCTTCGGGCGCGCCGGGCGGTACCGCACGGGGCTCGAAGTGCCCCGGCACGGGCCCGGCCGCGTGCAGCGCCGCGAACTCGGCGCACAACCGGTCGATCTCGTCGTCCCCGAACAGCTTCCGGACGACCGTGAAGCCGTCCTCCTCGAACCGTGCGCGCCCCTCCTGGGTCAGGATGGGAGAACCGGCGGCGCCGATATCCGTGGCTGTCATGCGTCCACTCCTCGGTGAGGTGTCACTGGTCCATCACGCTAGGCCGACGCGCGGTCCGGGAGGATGCCCATGAGCGCTGACGACTTGCCCGGGACTGCCGGCGACGGCGTCCCGTCCCCGCCGCCCGGACTGGTGGTGGTCGGCCACTTCGACCAGTCTCAGGGCTACGCCATCGACCGGCCACGCGGGTCGGACAGCTGGCTGTTCACCTGGACGACGGGCGGTCAGGGCCGGCTGCGCCAGGGCAGTGCCGAGACGCGGGCGGGCGCCGGGGACCTGGTGGTGCTCGCCCCCGGGGTGCGGCAGGGCTACGGCGTGGCGCCCGGCGCGTCGCACTGGCGCTTCTGGTGGGCGCACTGCCCGGCCCGGCCGACCTGGTCGTCCTGGCTGCGCCCGTACGACGTGGGCGACGGCGTGTACGTCGTCAACCCCGTCCCGGCCGGGCTGCACGGCCGCGTCGAGTCCGCCTTCCGCCGGATGCTCGCCGACGCCCGCTGGACCGGTGCGGAGACCCCGCCCGCCACCGCGCCGGCGGACGACCGGGTCACCGTGGCTCACGGCACCGCCGCCCGGGAGCTGGCGCTGTGCGCCCTGGAGGAGGTCGTCCTGCTCACGGCCGCCGCCGCGCGCCCACCGTCGCCGCCGCCCGGTGTCGACTCCCGGGTGCGCCGGGCCCAGGCGCTGATCGCCGCCGACCCCGGCGCCCCGCACACCGTCCGCTCACTGGCCGGCAGCGTCGCCCTGTCACCCTCCCGGTTCGCGCACCTGTTCACCCAGCAGCTGGGCCAGTCACCGATGCGGGTCCTGCGCGAGGCACGCCTGCGGCACGCGGCCCGGCTGCTGGAGGGCACCGACCTGTCCGTGGAACGGGTGGCCGCGGCCTCGGGCTTCGCCAGCCCGTTCCACTTCAACCGGGTGTTCCACGAGCGCTACGGCACCCCGCCGGGCGCCTACCGCGCGCAGCACCGGTGAACCGCTCAGGGCCTGTCCGGCGGATCAGGCTCCGGTACCCGCCTGGAACACCGTGAGGGAGATCTCCGACTCGTTGCCCGCCACCGGCACCTCCTCGGCGGTCCACTTCACCGTCAGCGGATCCCGCTCGTCCGGCGGGGTCACGAGCAGTGCGGCCGGCTCGGCCGTGCGGGCGCCGCTGATCTCCGGGCTGGCGTACGACAGTCCGGCCCAGGCGCTGTCGCCCGGTGCCAGGGTGACCGTGGCGGGTGAGCCCGGTTCGCGTTCCGGATCGGGCCCCAGCTGCCGGCCGGACGCGTCGACGAAGGCGGCGCCCGGATAGCCGTACAGGGTGCAGATGCGCGACGAGGTGTTCGTGAGGACGATCGGGAAGTTGCGCTGCCCGGCGCCCGGGTTGTTGCGGCCGGCCCAGGCGCGCAGTTCCGAGGTGTGGCAGCGGGTGCCGGGGGCGGACTCGGGCTCGGTGGATGCGCTCGCGTCGCTCGGAGGGCTCGCCGACGAGGAGTCCGGGGCGGATGCGGCCGTCGTCGGCTGCCGCGGGCCGCTCGTCGTGCCGTCGGCCTCGCCGCCGCAGCCGGCCGGCAGGCCCAGCACCGTGACCAAGCCCGCGAGGAGCGCCGCCCGGCGCAGGGAGGGGAAGGGGCGTGCGGACGGGGACGTGGGCGTCATGTTCCTCAACACTCCCGGACGTTCGCCGATGCGTACGTACGGGCTCCTTGTGCCCCGTCCCGGGCGCCCGATGCGAACCGGGGCCGGAAAACCTCACTCCTGCGTGAGCAGGTTCAGCTCCGCCCAGATCGTCTTGCCCTCGGGCGTGTACCGGCTGCCCCAGCGCTGGGTGACCTGGGCGACCAGGAACAGCCCGCGGCCACCCTCGTCCCACATCTTCGCGCGGCGCAGGTGCGGCGCGGTGTGGCTGGCGTCGGACACCTCGCAGATCAGCGTCGACTCGTCGTGGATCAGCCGCAGCCGGATGGGGTGCGAGCCGTACCGGATGGCGTTGGTGACCAGCTCGCTGACCACCAGTTCGGCGGCGAACGAGGCCTCGACCAGCCCCCAGATGCCGAGCTGGTCGGTGACCTGCTTGCGGATCGGGGCGACCAGGGCGGGATCGACCGGGATGTCCCAGGTCGAGACCTGCCACTCCGGCAGCCCGTGGGTACACGCCAGCAGCAGCGCCACGTCGTCGCAGGCGCTGCCGGTGGGGAGCAGGGTGTGCAGGATCCGGTCGCAGGTCTCGTCCAGTGACCCCGTGGACGCCGAGAGGGTCTCGCACAGCAGTCCGAGACCTGCCTCGACGTCCCAATCGTGGGACTCGATCAGTCCGTTGGTGAAGAAGGACAGCACGGTGCCCTCGGGCAGGTACAGCTCGGCCGCCTCGAACGGCAGCCCACCCAGGCCCAGCGGCGGACCGGCGGGCAGCTCGACCTCCTGGGCCGCACCGCCCGGCAGGACCATGACCGGCGACGGATGCCCTGCCCGGGCGAACGTGCAGTGCCGGGACACCGGGTCGTACACCGCGTACAGGCAGGTCGCGCCGACCTCGCCGGGGTCGCCGACGTCGGTGCTGGTCTCCTCCGACAGCCGGACGACCAGGTCGTCGAGGTGGGTGAGCAGCTCGTCGGGGGCGAGGTCGATGTCGGCGAGCGTGCGCACGGCCGTGCGCAGCCGGCCCATCGTGGCCGAGGCCCGGATGCCGTGGCCGACGATGTCACCGACCACCATGGCGACCCGCATCCCGGACAGCGGGATCACGTCGAACCAGTCGCCGCCCACCTCGGCCCGGGCCGCCGGAAGGTAACGCGAGGACGCCTCCAGGGCGGCCCTGCGCGGCAGCGTCTGCGGGAGCAGGCTGCGCTGGAGGGCGAGGGTGGTCTCGCGCTCGCGGGTGTAGCGGCGGGCGTTGTCGATGCAGACGGCGGCGCGTGCCGTGATCTCCTCGGCCAGGAGCTGGTCGTCCGGTGTGAAGGGGGCCGGGCGCCGGAAGCGGGTGAGGACGGCGACGCCCAGCGTCGTGCCGCGAGCCCGGATCGGCACGGACATCGTGCAGTGGATGCCGTACCCCCTGACCCGCTCCATACGGGCCTTGTCCCAGGTCAACCACTGGGTGAAGTCGTCTGAGGGGGCTTGCGCGACGATCGTCCGGCCGGCCAGCACGGAGTCGGCCTGGGGTGAGGAGGCGGGGTACACGTCCAGCTGGCCCAGTGGGACCACGGCCTCGAAGCTGTCCGGATCGACCGACTGATGGGCCGCCCGGCGCAGGGTGATCGGCGCGGTCGGCGGCTCCGCGGAGGGCTCGCCCCCGAACTCCGGCGGGTCCAGCAGGTCGACGCTGACGAAGTCGGCGAGGGAGGGAACGCAGACATCCGCCAGCTCCTGCGCCGTCCGGATGACGTCGAGTGTCGTGCCGATGCGGATGCTCGCTTCATTGACCAGGTGGAGCCGCTCGCGTGCCAGGTACTGCTCGGTGAAGTCGTGCACGGCGACGCACACACCGCACACCCGCCCGGTGCCGTCGGTGATCGGCGCCATCCGGGCCAGCCGGGCGTCGACCCGGCCGTCGTCGCCGAGCGGCACGTGGGTGTGGACATCGTGCCCCCGGCCGGTCGTGAGCACGTGGTGCAACTGCTGCTCGATCTCCTCGCCCTGGGTTCTGGCGAGGAACTCCGGCACCCGTAGCCCCCGGACGCGCTCCTCGGGCAGCCCGATCAACGCGGCCATGTCGGCGTTGATCCGGTACACCCGGAGCCGCTCGTCGTGGATCGCGACGGCGCAGGGAGTCTGGAGGAGGCTGGCCTTCTCCAGCGGATCGTCGGCCGGTCGGTCCCGGTCGCCCTCCAGAGGTGTCACGACGAGCCAGTCGTCGGTGCCGCCGTCCGGTGGCTGCCGATGGTGAGCGAGCAGCCACACGGACACCGTACGGCCGTCCCGGTGGCGCAAAGTGAGCGTTCCGTCGCAGCGGGGTTTACGGAGAGCCGGCGCCGTGCCCTCGATCAGCTGTGCGGCGGGCCGTCCCACGACCTCGTCGGCCGTCCAGCCCAGCAGCCGCCGCGCGCCTTCGCCCCACTCGGTCACGGTGCCGTCGCGGTCGATGACAGCCCGGGCCGTGGCGGCCTCGTCGAAGGGATAGACCGGGCTCATCGTCGTCACTCCATCGCGCATACGCACAGTGAACGGTTGGGCCACTTCAGTTCCAGCCTAGTGCGTCGTGGTCCCGTGTGTACCGGGCACGGGGCCACCCCGGGTACTGCGGTCAAGAGGCAGATCCGGCCGATGTGACATCTGGGGCAGAAGTACATCACCCGACCCTTGACGGGCCTGTGTGGCAGCCCGTCAGAATCTGTTTGTTCACGATCAGTTGTGAGTACTTCTGGGCCCTGATGAGGGAGAGCCGCATGTCGGTCACTCGCAGATCGGTTTTGATCACCGGTACGGCCGCACCGGCCGCCGGAGCGCTGCTCGGCGCGCCGGGCGCACAGGCAGCCGAGGGCGCCGCCCGGGTCACGGGCCGCCACACCCTTGCCCTGCGCGACGGCTGGCGCTTCGCCCTGGTCAACCCGGGCGACATCACCGACCCGACCGGCGCGTACGCCGGCGCCGCCGAGCCCGGCTACGACGACTCGGGCTGGCGCGAGGTCGCGGTGCCGCACGACTGGAGCATCGAGTCCGCCCCGACCACCGAGCACGGCACCACCAGCGGCACCGGCTTCTTCCCCGGCGGCCTCGGCTGGTACCGCCACACCTTCACCCTGCCGCCCGCCCTCACGGGCAAACGGATCTCGGTGGAGTTCGACGGTGTCTACATGGACTCGTACGTCTACTGCAACGGCAAGGAGGTCGGCCGCCACCCCTACGGCTACACCGGCTTCGCCTTCGACCTCACCGACCTGGTGCACACCGACGGCAGCACCGAGAACGTGCTCGCGGTCAAGGTGCAGAACCGGCTGCCCAGCAGCCGCTGGTACTCGGGCAGCGGCATCTACCGCGAGGCCCGTCTCGTTGTCACCGAGCCGGTGCACGTGGAGCGCTGGGGTACGTACGTCACCACTCCCGAAATCACCGAGGAGCGGGGCGTCGTACGTGTGCAGACCTCGGTGGTGAACGCCTCCGGCGGCGGCGCGGACGTCGAGATCGTGTCGCGGATCGCCGATCCCCGCGGCCGTACCGTCGCCCGTACGTCCTCCACGGTCCCCGTCACCGACAAGGCGACCGGGACCCATGAACTCACCGTTCCCGAGCCTAAGTTGTGGGACTTCGGCACCCCGCACCACCGCTACACCCTGAAGACCGAACTGCGCGTCGGCGGCAGAACGAGCGACACCTGTCGCACCACCTTCGGCTTCCGCACCTTCCGCTTCGACCCGGACGAGGGCTTCCACCTCAACGGCGTCCACAACAAGATCAAGGGAGTCGACCTCCACCACGACCTGGGGCCCTCGGCGCCGCCGTCAGCATCGACGCGATCCGCCGGCAGATGACCATCATGAAGTCGATGGGCGTCAACGCCTTCCGCACCTCCCACAACCCGCCCACCCCGGAGATGATCCAGGTCTGCGAGGAGATGGGCATCGTGATGCTGGTGGAGGCCTTCGACTGCTGGCGGACCGGCAAGAACCGCTACGACTACGGCCGGTTCTTCGACGAGTGGGGCGAGAAGGACGCCACCGAGATGGTCCTCGCGGCCCGCAACTCGCCCGCCGTCCTGATGTGGTCCATCGGCAACGAGGTCCCCGACTCCACCTCCACCGCCGGGCTCGCCATGGCCGACCGCGTCATCGACGCCATCAGGGCCGCCGACGACACCCGCCCGCTGGTCATCGGCTCCGACAAGTACCGCCGTCTGCCGGCCAAGGGCTCGGCGGCCGATCTGATGCTGGCCAAGCTGGACGGGCTGGGCCTCAACTACAACACCGCCAAGTCCGTCGACCAGTTGCACGCCGCCTATCCCCACCTGTTCCTCTTCGAATCCGAGTCGTCCTCCGAGACCTCCACACGCGGCACCTACCAGGAGCCCGAGCGCCTCAACACGGGCGAGAACCACACGCCGGGCAAGCGTGCGACCTCGTCGTACGACAACAACCTCGCCTCCTGGACCATGAGCGGCGAGTACGGGCACAAGAAGGACCGGGACCGGAAGTGGTTCGCCGGGCAGTTCCTGTGGTCCGGCATCGACTACATCGGCGAACCCACGCCCTACGACGTCTTCCCGGTCAAGGCGTCCTTCTTCGGCGCGGTCGACACGGCCGGCTTCCCGAAGGACATGTACTACCTCTTCCAGAGCCAGTGGATCAGCGAACCCATGGTCCATCTGCTGCCGATGACCTGGAACCACGCGGAGGGCGACACGGTCGAGGTGTGGGCGTACTCCAACGTCGACACGGTGGAACTGTTCCTCAACGGAAAGTCCCTCGGCACCCGGACGTTCGACACCAAGAAGACCGTCGACGGCCGGGTCTACCTGGAGACCACCGAGGCGACCGGCGACGACAAGACCTTCACCGACGGTCCCTGCCCCGGCAGCTACACCAGCCCGAACGGCAGCGCCGGCAAACTCCACCTCACCTGGAAAGTGCCGTACCGGCCAGGGGAGTTGAAGGCGGTGGCACGCAGGGACGGCAAGGTGGTCGCCACCGATGTGCTGCGCACGGCCGGTGCGCCGAAGGCCGTACGCCTTGCCGCCGATCGCAAGTCCCTGGCCGCCGACGGCCGTTCGCTGGTCTTCGTGACCGCGGAGATCGTCGACGCCCGAGGTGTGGTGGTGCCCGACGCCGAGGACCTCATCTCCTTCGAGGTGACGGGCGGCTCGCTCGCCGGGCTCGACAACGGGCGGGAGGAGAGCGCCGAGCGCTACCAGGCCAGCACGCGTACGGCCTTCCACGGCAAGGCGCTGGCGATCGTACGGTCCGGTACGAAGCCGGGCTCCCTGAAGGTGACCGCACGGGCCGAAGGCCTGCGGACGGGCAGCCTGCCCGTGAGGACGACTCCCGCCCGGTCGGCCGCGCTCACCCCGGCCGCGGTCTTCGAGCCCGACTACCCGGCGCCCCCGAACCACCCTCACGCGGACGCCAGTTACTCGGGCCGTCCGGACACCCTTCCGGCCGCGATGCTCGACGGCGACCCGGCCACCGGCTGGTCCAACGGCTTCCACAAGGCGGCCACGGCCCTGCTCCCCGCCGTCGACGGAGCCCGGGCCGAGGACTGGGTCTCGCTGGACTTCGGCCGGACGCGGACCATCGACCGGGCCGAGGTCTCCTTCACCGTGGACGCGACGCACACCCTGCCCGCGTCGGTGGAGGCCGAGGTCTGGGACGGCCGGAGGTACGTGCCGGTCGAGGGGGCGGTCGTCGACTGGGCCACCGCCTCGGACGCGCCGACGGTCGTCACCTTCGACGCCGTACGCGGCTCCCGGCTGCGGCTCACCCTGACCAGCGCTCACCCGGGGGAGGCCCGCGGGGCGGTGCGGATCAGCAAGCTGGAGGTCCCCACGAGCTGAACCGATGAGCGGTCCGGGCGGGAACCAGTCCCGTCCGGACCGTTGACGGGGTGTCATGCCGCCGACAAGCATGGCTGCGTCCGTCTCTGGGAGCGCTCCCATGGCGAGCGTCACCCGTACCTCCCCCGAGGAGCCCAGACGTGAAACGACGCAGAACCACCCTGTTGTCCCTGACGGCCCTGCTGGCGGCGGGTCTCACCGCACTCCCGGCCGCACCGGCCGGCGCCGAAGAGGTCGAGCAGCTGAAGAACGGCACGTTCGACACCGGCACAGAGCCGTGGTGGACGACGAGCAACGTCACCGCGGGCCTGTCCGACGGGCAGCTCTGCGCCGACGTGCCCGGCGGCACCGCAAACCGCTGGGACGCCGCCGTCGGCCAGAACGACATCGCCCTGGTGAAGGGGGAGTCGTACCGCTTCTCCTTCACCGCGAACGGCTCGCCCGAGGGGCACGTCGTGCGGGCGGTCGTCGGCCTGTCGGCGGCGCCGTACGACACCTACTTCGAGGTGACGCCGGAGCTGAGCGTCTCCGGGAACTCGTACGCGTACACCTTCACCTCGCCCGTCGACACGCCCCAGGGGCAGGTCGCCTTCCAGCTCGGCGGCAGCGCGGACGCGTGGCGCTTCTGCATGGACGACGCCTCGCTGCTGGGCGGTGTACCGCCCGAGGTGTACGAGCCCGACACCGGGCCGCGGGTGCGAGTGAACCAGGTCGCCTATCTGCCGGCCGGGCCGAAGAACGCCACGCTGGTCACCGAGGCCACCGAGAAGCTGCCCTGGCAGCTGAAGAACGCGTCCGGGACCGTGGTCGCCCAGGGCTGGACCGTGCCCCGCGGCACCGACGTCTCCTCCGCCCAGAACGTCCACTCCATCGACTTCGGCGCCCACCGCAAGCAGGGCAAGGACTTCACGCTGGTCGCCGACGGCGAGGCGAGCCGCCCGTTCGACATCGGTACGGCCGCCTACGAGCGGCTGCGCCTCGATGCCGTGAAGTACTACTACACGCAGCGCAGCGGCATCGCGATCCGCGACGACCTGCGCCCGGGCTACGCCCGCCCCGCCGGACACGTCGGCGTCGCACCCAACCAGGGCGACGGCGCCGTGCCCTGCCAGCCGGGCGTGTGCGACTACACGCTCGACGTCACCGGCGGCTGGTACGACGCGGGCGACCACGGCAAGTACGTGGTCAACGGCGGCATCTCCGTGTGGGAGCTGCTGAGCACGTACGAACGCGAGCTGCTGGCCCGTACCGGGGAGTCGGAGAAGCTGGGCGACGGCACGCTCGGCATCCCGGAGAGCGGCAACAAGGTGCCGGACCTCCTGGACGAGGTCCGCTGGGAGCTGGAGTTCCTGCTGAAGATGCAGGTACCCGCGGGGCAGCCGCTGGCCGGCATGGCGCACCACAAGATCCACGACGAGCAGTGGACGGGGCTGCCGCTGATGCCGCACGACGACCCGCAGAAGCGTGAACTGCACCCGCCGTCCACCGCGGCGACCCTGAACCTGGCGGCGACGGCCGCGCAGGCGGCCCGCCTGTACCAGCCGTACGACCGGGAGTTCGCGGCGAAGACCCTGGCCGCCGCGCGCAAGGCCTGGTCGGCGGCGCTCGCCCACCCCGACCGGTACGCCTCCGAGAGCGACGGCATCGGCGGCGGTGCGTACGCCGACAGCAACGTCACCGACGAGTTCTACTGGGCCGCGGCGGAGCTGTATCTCAGCACAGGGGAAAAGGAGTTCGCGGACCACGTCCTCGACTCCCCGGTCCACACGGCCGACATCTTCGGCCCCCTCGGTTACGACTGGGCCAGGACCGCGGCAGCGGCCCGGCTGGACCTGGCGACCGTGCCGAGCAGGCTGCCCGGCCGGGACAAGGTGCGCCAGTCCGTCGTCAAGGCAGCGGACCGTTACCTCGCCACGCTGAAGTCACACCCGTACGGAATGCCGTACGCCCCCGAGGGCAACCTCTACGACTGGGGCTCCAACCACCAGATCCTGCACAACGCCGTCGTCATCGCCACCGCGTACGACATCACGGGCGCCTCGAAGTACCGTGACGGCGCGCTGCAGAGCATGGACTACCTCTTCGGCCGCAACGCCCTGAACATCTCGTACGTGACCGGCTACGGCGAGGTCAACTCCCACAACCAGCACGCCCGTTGGTATGCCCACCAACTCGATCCGAACCAGCCGAACCCACCGGCCGGCACGCTCGCCGGCGGGCCGAACTCGAGCATCCAGGACCCCTACGCACAGAGCAGACTCCAGGGCTGCGTCGGCCAGTTCTGCTACATCGACGACATCCAGTCCTGGTCGACGAACGAGCACACGATCAACTGGAACTCCGCCCTGACCCGCATGGCGTCCTTCGTGGCCGACCAGGGATGACCGCCGAGGTTCACATGTCCTGGTCGTCCCGGTGCACGTGCGTGAGCTTGTCGGGGTTGGACACGATGTACACGTCCGACACCCGGTCGCCCTCCGGAGTGAGGTCCATGACCATCACGGCGTAGGGCGAGTCCCCCTGGAACAGCACCGCCGCGTCGTCGCCGTTGACGCGGCGGTAGCTCAGGTCCAGCCCCTGTGTGCCGCGCCGGGCCGCGTAGCCGGTGAGCAGGCGGACCGCCTTGTCCCGGCCGTGCACGGGACGCAGCCCGGCCCTGCGGTTCCCGCCGCTGTCCGTCCACACCGTCACGTCCGGGGCGAGGACCTCCATCAGTGCGGCGATGTCCCCGCCGAGCGCGGCCCGCACGAAGCGCTCGGTCGCCTCCCGCCGCACCCGCGGATGCGCCCGGTAGCGCGGGCGCCGGGCCCGCACATGGGCGCGCGCCCGGCGGGCCAGCTGCCGGACCGCCGCCGGGCTGCGGTCGATGATCTCCGCGATCTCGGTGTGGGCGTACCCGAACACCTCGTTGAGCACGAACACCGCGCGCTCCAGCGGGGTCAGGCTCTCGAGGACCACCAGCATCGCCAGCGACACCGACTCCTCGCGCAGGACCGGGTCGACGTCGGCCGTTCCCGCATCCTCGACCAGGGGCTCGGGCAGCCACGGGCCGACGTACGTCTCCCGGCGGCGGCTGAGCGCGGCGCGCCGCGCCAGGGCGTGGTTGACGGCGATGCGCACCAGGTACGCGCGCGGACTGGCGATGCGGTCGGCGGTCTCGGCCCCCGTGCGGGCCGACCACGACAGCCAGGTCTCCTGAAGCACGTCGTCGGTGTCGGCGACGCTGCCCAGCATCGTGTAGACGATGCCGAAGAGCAGCTCGCGATGGCCGACGAACACATCGGTCGCGTCGTGCGTCTCGGGCGCGGGGTCGGACATGGCTGGGCCTCCCGGGGCGGCGCGGTACACCACTGGGAGGTACGGGGCGGTCCGAATGTGACATCGACGCTGCCGAATGTGACGTACCTCTCAAGGGTTTTGAGCGCTCTCTGCCCGTCCGGTACCTACCCCGATCCCTGCTGAGCTGGGGATATTTACGAGTAAGTACCCGCGCGGTACCGTGATGTCATGCCAGCCCTCAACGTGGAGTTCAGTGATCGTGAGCTGGAGGACCTGCGACAGATCGCCAAGGAGCGCGGTACGTCGATGAAGGCCCTCGTGCGTGAGGCGGCCGCGGCCGACATCGCCCGGCATCGGGCGCTGCAGGAGGGTGCCGAGGCCTTCCGCCGGTTCTTCGCGGCCCACGCCGACGAGTTCGCGGCCGCCTTCCCCGACGACGAACCGCCCGCCGGCGGCGAGGGACGGGCCGCCTGACCGATGGCACCCGTCCTGCACATCGACGTGCCCTGGCTGCTCCAGCGGCACGAGGAGGTCCTGCCGGACCAGCCGACGATCAACGACTTCTCCGCACTGGTCGCCGCCGTCGCCCGGCACCGCGTCGATCCGCCCCGCCTCGGCGTGGACTCCGACCCCGCCTGGCGGGCCGCCGCACTGCTGCACACCCTCGCCCTGCTCAAGCCCCTTCCGTCGGCGAACGCCCGTTTCGCCTGCGCGACGGCCATGGCGTACATGTTCGTCAGCGGCGTCGGCATCGACCCGCCCTACGGGGCGCTGGTGGACCTGGCCCGGGACCTGATCGACGGCAGGACCGATGTCTACGGCGCCGCTGACCGGCTGCGCTCCTGGCAGATCTGACGCGCCCGACCCGGCCGCCCCTCCCGCCCTCGGGACTGCCGGCCGAGGGCGGGAGGAACAGGGCCGGCGGCCGCCTCGCGCAGGGGAGCCGCCGTCCTGCGCGGGGGCCTGGCGAGAGAGGCCGGTTCCATCCAACTGCTCGGCCGGCGGCGTCGGGAGCGTGCGCGGCCTCCCGTTGCGTGCGTCGGTTTCACACGGGGCGCATGGAATGGTGAATGGCCGGGTCGGCGGCGTGAGTTACCATTGAATCTGACTTTATTTCAGTGTGGCTGATGTTGCCCAAGTGCCTTGTTGGCCGTGAGTGCGATGTGCAAGGGTGAACCGTCCGGCGGGGGGAGTAATGGCCGGGCACATTCGCACTTCGGTGAACCGGTCGTGCGAAGCGCCAAGGGTGAATTCACGCTCCCCGCACCCCGCCAAAAGGTACGCACCAACCCGGGCTCCTTTTCGGCGGTCAGAACCCTCGTGTACCACCTGCGTGGGAAAGGAATCCGCTCAGTGCCCACCCCCCACCCCCCTCGGCCTCCTTACCCGCCGTCCGGCGGGGATCCCGGAGAATCCGACGAGTCCCTCGCCGCCCGGCTGAGAGGGGCGTCGGATGTCGAAGTCGCCCATTCCACCGCCCTGCTGATCGCCCGGCACTGGCCGTCGGTCCACTCCTACGCGGTCGTCTGCCTCGCCTCCTCGGCGAACGTTGCCGCCATGGTGACCGCGGCCGCCTTCCACCAGGTCTTCGACCGTCTCACGCTGGGCGAGCCAGGCGTCGCGCTGCGTCCGCTGCTTCTGGTGACCGTGCGGGACACGGTCCGGCGGTGGGCCTCGGAAGAGCGAATATCCGGTGTGCTGCCGGAGTTGCAGAAACCCGCGGGAGGCCGTGGTATGCGGGCGGCCAAGTCCATGACGCCCGAAAACCGCAAGCTGGCCGAGCGCGCATTCCAGGCCCTTCCCGGACCCGCCCGGTGTCTGCTGTGGCACACCGAGGTCGAGGGGGAGCCGCTCGACTTCCCCGCCGGACTCCTCGGCATGGACACCGACACGGCGTCGGCCACCCTCGGGCTGGCCCGGGACAAATTCCGCGAGGGTTGTCTACGGGCCCACCAGGAACTCGCACCGAGCAAGGACTGCCGTTTCTACAACCGTCTCCTCGACGTCCCGATCCGCCGTGGCAGGGCACTGCTGCCGGATGTCCAGCAGCATCTCGCCGAGTGCCGCCACTGCCGGGACGCAGCCGAACAACTGAGCCATTTCGAGACCGGGTTGGACGTGCTGCTCGCCGAGGCGGTGCTCGGCTGGGGCGCCCGTCGCTACCTCGAGTCGCGACCGGGCCGCACCCCGCACCGACCGCGTGCGCGCGGTCGGCGTGCCGCCCGGCACTCCGGACGGGGGAGAGGAACGGCACACCATCGCATCCTGGACCGCATTCCGATCCCGACCATGGCGGGCCGCTCCTCGCGGGCCGTGCGCACCGGAGTGGGCATCGTCTCCGCCGCCCTGCTCGGCACCGTCCTCGCCACGAGCCTGTCGTCCTACGACGGCGCCGACACCACGGCCTCCGCCGGCGCCAACGACGACCGCGACTCCGCGCCCGGCACCGGCGCTCAGGCTCCGCCCACCGTGTCCGCCACGCCACCCGGCACCGCCCAACTCCCCACCGCACCTCAGCAGACCAGGCTGCGCAACGCCGCCGCCGACCTGTGCCTCGACCTCCGGGACGGGGCCGAGGCCGGTACCGGGACCGAGCTGGCGGTGTGCTCGGCCGACCTGACCCAGCAGTGGACGTACGAGAACGACGGGCTGCTGCGCAGCGTGGCGGACCCCGACCTGTGCCTGGACTCGCACGCGGACGCCGGTGTCGTCATCCTCGGCACCTGTGCCGCCGCCAGGAGCGAGCGGGGCGACGACGTGCGCTACGACCTCACCGTCCGCGGCGAGTTGCTGCCCCGCTGGGACGAGCAGCTCGCGCTCTCCTCCACTGCCGGTGAACCGGGCGCCGACATCGTCGTCAAGGTCCGCGACGGCTCCACCGCCCAGCGCTGGCTGACCGATCCCGAACCGGCCGACGCCGGGTCCCTGTCGGTCGCGGAGACGACCGATCCGTCCGCGCGACCGGTGGGACTGTCGGGCGGTTCCTGATGCCGCGGCATTAGCGGACGATGTCCCGGGGCGCCCGGCCCGCGGTGTCGAAGACGTCGACGCCGCACCGGCCAGGGCGCCCTGCTCGACCGTGCCGCGCCCAGTGCCGGCGATCAGCTGTGAAAGCCCGGCTCCGGCCGGGCGCCCGCCGCTGCGAGGACGTTCTTCGGTGGCGGTCAGGCGGACTCCTCGACGAGGACGAGGTCGGTGGGTCCGACGGTGGCGGGTGTGGCGTGCCCGGACAGGGCGAGGGTGAGATCGAGTTCGGCGAGCAGACAGCGGATCACATGCTCCACGCCCGCCCGGCCGTCGAGTGCGAGACCGTACGCGTACGGCCGGCCCACCAGGACCGCCTGTGCGCCGAGCGCGAGTGCTTTGAAGATGTCGTCGCCGGTGCGCACCCCGCTGTCGAACAGCACCGTCAACCGGTCACCGACCGCCGCGACGACCCCGGGCAGCGCGTCGGCCGCCGCGACGGAACCGGCCACCTGGCGTCCGCCGTGGTTGGACACCACCACGCCGTCCATCCCGGCGTCCACGGCGGCCCGGGCGTCGTCCGGGTGCAGGATGCCCTTGAGGACGATCGGGCCGTCCCAGTTCTCCCGCAGGAACGCCAGGTCCGGCCAGGTCTTGGCGGGGTCCGCGAACATGCCGACGAAGTGCATCACCGCCGCGTTCGGATCCTCGTGGACCGGCTTGGCCAATCCCGCCTGAAAGGCCGGGTCGGAGAAGTAGTTGGCGGTGCCCACGCCGTGCAGGAACGGCAGATACGCCTGGTCGAGATCGCGTGGCCGCCACGCGAGCAGCGGGGTGTCCAGCGTGACGACCAGCACGCTGAACCCGGCAGCCTTCGCCCGGTTCAGGAAGCTCCGCGTCACCTCGCGGTCCTTCGCCCAGTACAGCTGGAACCAGCGCTCGGCGTCACCCATCGCCTCCGCGACCTGCTCGATGGGGGTGCTGGACGCCGAGGACAGCACATACGGCACGCCCTGCGCGGCGGCGGCCCGGGCGGCGGCCGGCTCGGCGTCCGGATGCATGATCGACAGCACGCCGACCGGCGCCAGTGCCAGCGGGGCGGGCAGCGGGCGGCCCAGCACCTCGACGGACAGGTCCCGCTCGTGCACGTCCCGCAGCATCCGCGGCACGATGCGGCGCCGGTGCAGGGCCGCCCGGTTGGCGCGGGCGGTGCTGCCGTCCCCGGCGCTGCCCGCCACATAGCCCACGGGGCCCGGTCCGAGGCGCTGCTCGGTGAGCTCCTCCAGCCGTGTCAGATCGGTGGGCAGCCGCGGTACGGCTCCCGTCATCCCGTTGAGATAGATCTCGTACTGGAAGTCAGCCCAATGCTTGGCCATGTCGTGCATCCCGCCTCTCGTCGCTGAGAACGCGCAGTACGCCGACCATACCGACCGGTAGGCAGGACGGCAGGATCAGGGTCTGGTCGCCGACTCGTGCAGGATGCGGGCGAGTTGGCGCGGCTGGGAGAACATCGGCCAGTGGCCGGTGTCCATCCGTACGAGCTCCCACCGATCGCTCTTCAGGGCCTCGGCCACCGCATCCATCGGCTCTTCGCCGTCGAGCAGACACTTGATGTACGTCGCCGGAAGCTCGGCGATCGGGCGTGCCAGCACGGCCGGTTCGGTCGCTGTGGCGCCCGGGTGCGGTGTCGAGCCGCTCACGATCCGGGCGATCTGCTCGCCCGTCAGTCCCTGCCCCACATAGTCGTCGGTGTCGAGGGGCATCCAGAAGCCGTCGTTGTCGGCGATCGACTGCCGTACGTCATCGCTCGGCCAGCCCGACAGAGCGGACTCCCCGTCGACCGGGACCATGGAGTCGACGAACACCACACGGGCCAGCCGGTCGCCGATCCGCTCGGCGGCTTGCCCCACCGGGACGCCCGAGTAGCTGTGTCCGACCAGCACGACGTTCCGCAGGTCGAGGTGCTCGACCTCGTCGACGATGTCCTGGACATGGGTCTGCTGCCCGGCCGCCATGCCCTGCTTCTCGGCGAGGCCCGACAGCGTGAGCGCATGCACGTCGTGCCCGGCTTCGCGCAGTTCGGCCGCCACCTCGTCCCACGCCCACGCCCCGAGCCACGTTCCTGCCACCAGCACGAAATGAGTCATGCCCGCAACGTAGTCGAGGGGTCTGACAACGACGCTTCGTTTCCCGGTGCACCCGGCCCGGTGATCGGCGGCACCGGCACGTCCACCGTCCGCGCCAGCCGTGCGCCCTCGGGCCCGTACACCGCGCGGGGCTCGGGGAACAGCCGCAGCAGCGTCAGGAACAGCACCGCGGCCACGGCCAGCGACAGCGGCAGGCCGATGTCGACGCCGTTCGCCAACTCGCCGAGCGGGCCCACGAACTGGCCGGGGATGTTGGTGAACAGCACACCGACGACGGCGGACACCCACCAGGCGGTCGTACCGCGCCAGTTCCAGCCGTGCGCGAACCAGTAACGGCCGCCCCGCTGGCGACGGTTGAACACCTGGAGCGCCTCCGGGTCGTACCAGCCGCGGCGGGTGTAGTAGCCGAGGATCATCACGACCATCCACGGGGTGGTGCAGGTGATGATCATCGTGGCGAAGGTGGAGATGGACTGCACGATGTCCAGCCCGAACCGGCCGACGAAGATGAACGTGATCGACAGCACGCCGATCAGCACGGTGGCCTGCACCCGGGACAGCCGAGGGAACACCGAGGAGAAGTCGAGGCCGGTGCCGTACAGCGCCGTCGTGCCGGTCGACAGGCCGCCGATCAGCGCGAGCAGACACACCGGCAGGAAGAACCACGAGGGGGAGATCGCCAGCAGCCCGCCCACGAAGTCGGGGGCGGCCGGATCGACGTACTCCGGGGCCTTGTTCGCGATGATGCTCGCGGTCGCCAGGCCGAAGAGGAACGGCAGCAGCGTGGCGATCTGCGACAGGAACGCCGCACCGACCACCTTGCGGCGCGGGGTGCTCGCCGGGATGTAGCGCGACCAGTCGCCGAGGAACGCCCCGAACGACACCGGGTTCGACAGCACGATCAGGGCCGCGCCGATGAACGACGGCCAGAACAGCGACTGCGTCGCCTCGTCCGCCCGGTCGGTGAAGACGCCCGCGTACGACGGGTCGAAGTCACCGGCGAAGGCGATCGCGCCGAGCAGGAACAGCGCGCTCGCCGAGGTCACGGCGATCTTGTTGACGAACAGCATGAACCGGAAGCCGTACACGCACACGATCAGCACCAGCCCGGCGAACAGGGCGTACGCCAGTGCGTAGGACACGTTGCCGCGGTGCAGGCCGAACAGCCGGTGGGCGCCGCCGACCAGGGCGTCGCCGGAGCTCCACACCGAGATGGAGAAGAACGCGACCGCGGTCAGCAGGGAGAGGAAGGAGCCGACCACACGGCCGTGCACGCCGAGGTGGGCGGACGAGGAGACGGCGTTGTTGGTGCCGTTGACCGGCCCGAACACCGCCATCGGGCACAGGATCAGCGCGCCCGCGACGACCCCGAGGAGCGTCGCCGCGAGGCCCTGCCGGAAGGAGAGGCCGAACAGGATCGGGAAGGCGCCGAGCACACAGGTGGAGAACGTGTTCGCGCCACCGAAGGCGAGCCGGAACAGGTCGAACGGGGTCGCGGTGCGTTCCGCGTCGGGGATGCGGTCGACGCCGTGGCTCTCGACCTCGGTGAGCGGCGGGGGAGGGGGCACTGCTGCGGGATCAGGTACGGGGGACACGAGGGCTCCAGCGAAGCGGCGGCGGTGGAGCGCGGGTGGCGCGGTCGGGGGAACGGCCGTCGGTGCCGCGGGGTGTGCGACGTGGGCGGATGCCGTCCTCGGTGGGTTCGCCGACGGTACGGCGCCGGGGGCGTCCCGAACCAGAGGACGGTTCATCCATCTTTCGTGTCCGTCATGGATGATTCGGCCATCGCGGGCGGTCATTCGTCGTTCGTGGTGGCGTCCTCCGTGTCCACCGGGGTCTCCGCGTCCGGTCCCTGCGCCCGTACGCGTTGGACGTGTTCGAGGGAGTCCCGCAGTTCGGCCAGCCAGTCGTCGGCGTGCCGCTGGACCAGACGCACGCACCAGGCGAGGGCGTCACTGCGGCTGCGGGCGACGCCGCCCGCGATCAGGGTGTCGAGCACCTGGCGTTCGGGCTGCCGCAACCGGGTCATGACGGGGGCTGCCACATGTGTGAACAGCGCGCGCCGCCCGCTGCACTCCACACCCCACGACACCTTCCGGCCGAACCGGTGCTCGGCCTCGCGGGCCACCGCCATCCGGTCCTCCCGGGTGCGTTCCCGGAACTCCTCGATCCGGCCCTGTACGGCCGCGTCCCGCTCGGCGGCCGAGGCGTCGTCGGCGAGCCGGGGTTCGGGGATGCGGCCGATCACGGTGATCTCCTCGCGGTCGACCGTCACCTCGGTCACTTCCTCGAAGAGGTCGTCGGGCAGTCGGCCGGCGAACCAGCCGCGCAGTTTCTGTTGCTGCTCTGTCGTAATCATGTAATGACGATTACTCCGTCGCAGCATGAACACAAGGGGTCGGGACGGAGTCCGCCGAGAGCTCAATCGGAATGTTTCAGGCCGATTAAACAGCCTGGGTAATCCGGCCACCCGGCCGTCCCGGACGATCACGAACCGCCCGGATCGGCGATTGGAACGTTTCGACTTCCGTGACTTCACGCCACTGATTCAATACGCAAGGTTACTGAAATCCATGGGGTCGAGGTGAGTTTCGGCGGCGGACTCGGCAGACTCGCGCTCGCCGATCCGGCACCGACCGAGCCCGGGTCCGGCACCTCATCGAATCGAGCGGAAGGATGCACACAATGCGGAACCCCGCGCGCTGGGCAGCAACCCTCGGCCTCACGGCCGCCGCCGTCTGCGGACCCCTGACCGGAGCCGCGCACGCCACGCCGCCCACCGCCCCGGCCACGCTCTACGCCCCGTCGGCCCTGGTGTTCACCGTCGCCCACGGCGAGACCGCGGCCACCGTCACCCCGGAGCGCGCGGTGACGCTGAGCTGCGCCCCGAAGCCGTCCGGCACGCACCCGAACGCCGTCGGGGCCTGCGTCGAACTGCGGGGCGCGGACGGGGACTTCGACGCCCTGGAAACCAGAACGGGCGTGTGGTGCACCCGGGAGTACGACCCCGTGGTCATCCGGGTGAGCGGCGTCTGGCAGGGCGAGTACGTCTCCTATGAGCGCACCTTCGCCAACGAGTGCGTGAAGAACTCGTACGGGACGAGCGTCTTCGCGTTCTGAGGGACCGGGATCGCACGGTCCCCGTGCATGCCGTGAGCGGCTCGCAGTTGGGGAGTGCGGGCCGACGTCGCGGGGCCCCTGCGGTCTCGCCCCAGGGGTCGGCGGGCGGAGTGGGGCCGCCCGCCGCCCCCGGGGATCACTCCCCGGACGGACCCTGGGTCCGGTCGCGGTGGCTGGTGTCGCACCAGGGGTAGCGGCGGCTGCGGCGGCAGGTGCACAGGGCGACACGGAAGCGGTCGGAGGTGACGGTGGTCCCGTCCTCCAGCTCCACTTCCACCGGGCCCTCGACCAGGACGGGGCCCTGGCGCTGGACCCTGATCCGGCGCGGCGTGTCAGAGGGGGAGTTCGGCACGGACGACCACCAGCTCTTCCTTGTTCTCGGCGGCGGACAGCAGTCCCCGTTCCCGCAGCCAGCGCTCCCGTTCGCGCAGTACCGGGCCGAAGGCGATCCGGCACCGCCGGGTCACCGTGGCCTTCAGGCCGGACGCGCGCAGCCGTTGCAGTGTGCGGTCCGGATCGCTGAGCGCCGAGTGGACGACCAGCAGGACTCCTCCCGGGCGCAGCAGGGCAGGCGCCTCCCGGCAGATCCGGTCCAGGACGAGCCGGCCGTCGCGGCCGGCGTCCCAGGCCCGCGCCGTACCGCGCGGCTGCGGGCTCCCAGGGGGTGCGGGAACATACGGCGGGTTGGCCAGAATCAGGTCGAACCGCAGGCCGCGCACGGGGGCGAAGAGGTTCCCGTGCCGGACCCGGACCGGCAGCCCGGCCAGCCAGGCGTTGACCCGCGCCGCCCACACCGCCCGCCACGACACGTCCACGGCCGTCACCCGGTTGCCCCGCCGCGCGGCCTGAAGGGCCAGCGCCCCGGTGCCGGTGCCCACGTCGAGGACGTCCGCACCCGGCGGGAGCGGCTCTTCGGAGAGGGCGTCGGCCAGCAGGGCGGTGTCCTCCTGAGGGGTGTAGACACCGGGTGGCACCAGAGGCTTCACGGCGCCCAGGTACCCCGGCATTCAGGAAATATGGGAGGTATCGGAAGGCGGTAGGGGCGTGCGCAGCGACGACCGTCCGGCACGCCATTCGGTGAGCAGATGGGCGGCGAGCCGGTCCTCCACATGTCCGGTCGCGTCGACACCGAAAGCGACGTCGGGCGCGAGGTGCGGCTCCTCGGCCAGCAGGCCGCCGATGACGTCGTGCCGTACGACCTGCTCGTGGACCGCGTCGGCCTCGACGTGCTCGTCGTAGAAGTGCTCGGCGGCCGGTCCGGCCCCGGTGCGGCGCATCGCCTCGGCGAGCCGCCGGGAACCGGGCGACGAGGTGACCTCCACCGCGGCGAAGTGGCCGACCAGCGCGCCCCGCAGGGCCCGGTGCAGGCCGAAGAGGGACATCAGGTTGACCGTGCCGAGTGCCTGAGCCGACGCCGCGTCGACGTAGTGTCCGTACGACGGGTCCAGTCCCAGGTCCGTCATCAGGTCGGCGAAGAGACGGGCATGCACCCGGTCGGGGCGGCCGCCGCCGTACTCGTCGAACTCCACCGCCGCCATCGCCGCCTTGGCCCGGCCCCACAGCCGGGGCAGCACCCAGGCGTGCGGGTCGGCCTCCTTGAGGTGGTACACGGAGCGCTGGGCCGCGTACTCGCGCAGCTGCCACAGCTCGCCCTCGTCGCGCAGGTAGTGGGTCACGCCCGTGCCGCCGACCGGTTCGACGAGGAGCTCCGCGAGTGCCTCCTCGACCGTGTCGTTCGTGGGGGTGTCGGCGCGCAGTGCGGACAGGAAGCGGTGCTCCAGCGCCGCGCGGGTGCGCAGCAGGTCGGGATCCCATTCACGGTCCGCGGGTACGCCCTCGAAGCCCCGGTAGTGCAGTTCGTAGCAGAGGTGGAGGGCGAGCTGGAGGTCGTCGCCGTACGCGGCCGCGGTCGCGACGTCCTCGTCGTGCGGCAGCGGACCCGTCCGCCGGAGGTACGCGCCGACAGCGGCGGAGACCGGGCCCCGGGGGGACGGGAGAGGTGGCCCTTCGCGCTGCTTCATGCGGGCCGAGTACCCGAGCGGCACGCGGTGTCCCCTCCGAGTGGAGCCGGCCGTTGCGGGTACTCCGGGCGCACATGAAGGCACTCGTGGTCAATTGCACGCTCAAGCAGTCGCCGGAACCCTCCAACACGGAGGCGCTCGCCCGGGTAGGGGGCGGGCGCTCGGCCCATGGTGTCGGCCGGGGAGCCGACGGCCGAGGGTCCAGGCCGCGCCCGGGCCCCCAGTCGGTCATTCCCCCTGGGACTCCTCCTGAGCTTCGGTGTTGGGGGTGATGGCCTCCCCGGCCTCACCCCGGTGGCGGCGCTGCTCCGCCGAGTCGCGGGTGCGGTGCTCGGCGTCCTGGACCTCGCGCAGGATCTCCTCGATCGCGTTCTCGGGCTCCTCCTCGGGCTGCTCGGCGTCCGGCTTCTCCTCGGGCTGCTTGGCATCCTCGGACACGGCGTGATTCCTCCTTCAAGGCCGTTTCAGGGCGCGGCGGACGCGACGCGCAGCGGCACCGGGTCCGGGGCAGGGGGCTCCTCGCTGAGCCGGCAGACCTCGGCCCACCAGGCCGAGCCGTCCTCGATGTGGCGCAGCAGCACGCCCTCACGGATCGCCCACGGGCAGATGGTGACCGTCTTGAGCCCGGACAGTTTCATCGCCGTGTGCCCGACCACCGCGCCGGCCAGGCTCTGTTCGGCACGCGGCGCGGAAATGCCGGGGAGCAGTGCCCGCTCCTCGGCGGACAGCGACGCCAGCCGGACCACCGCCGCCCGCAGGTCCGTGCGGTGCATCCGGCGGTCCGTGAAGGGGCCGTGCCGCCCCGGCGCCGCACCGCACAGCCGGCCCAGCTGCTGGAACGTCCGGGAGGTGGCCACCGCGGTGTGCGGTCCCTCCCAGCGGATCCGCGCCGCGACGTCCCGCAGTTGATGGCGGACCTTGCGGCGCAACGCCCGGACCTGCTCCGGCGTCGGCGGATCCTGCCCCGCGAGGAACTCGTGGGTCAGCCGTCCCGCGCCGAGCGGAAGCGACGCCACATAGTCGGGCAGACGCCCACGGCCGAACGCCGCTTCGAGCGAGCCACCGCCGATGTCCAGCAGCGCGAGCGGCCCCGACCGCCACCCCATCCAGCGCCGCGCCGCAAGGAACGTCAGCTCGGCCTCCACCTCCCCCGGCAGGGTGCACAGCTCCACTCCCGTCCGCGCCCGGACGCGGCGCAGCACCTCCAGGCGGTTCGGGGCGTTGCGGACCACGGCGGTCGCGAAGGCCAGCGGGGCCGCAGCGCCCCACCGCGTCGCGGTCCGGCTAGCCTCGGCCACCGCGTCGACGAGCCGTACGACGGACTCCTCGGGGACCGCGCCCCCGGGCTCGACCTGCTCGGACAGCCGCAGGCGCCATTTGGCGGTGTGGACGGGCAGCGGCACCCCGCCCTCCGCATCCGCCACAACCAGCCGGACCGTGTTCGATCCCACATCCACCACGCTGAGTCGCATGGACTGGCGGGTACCCGATTACGGCCCGGAACAACGGAGTCCGCTGCCTGCGCGCCCCCGAAGTGCACCGATGCGACGGGAGGAGCCGCCGCCCCGGCCGGTCACGCCAACTGGCGCCGCACCAGCTCGTGGAGCCGGCCGCCGGTGTCCGCGAGCAGTTGTGCCGGCGGGCCCTGCTGGGCGACCTTGCCGTCCTCCATCACGATGACGCGGTCGGCGTCCAGCACCGTCGACAGACGGTGGGCGATGACGATCCGGGTGGCGTTGAGGGCCTTGGTGCTCTCGATGACCTTGCGCTGGGTCTCGTTGTCCAGGGCGCTGGTCGCCTCGTCGAAGAAGAGGATGCGCGGCCGGCGGATCAGCGCCTGCGCGATCATCAACCGCTGCCGCTGGCCGCCGGAGATCGCCCCGTTGCCCGCGACGATCGTGTGCAGGCCCATCGGCATGCGCTTGATGTCCTCGGCGAGCCCCGCCATTTCGGCCGCCGCCATGGCCTCCTCCGGCGTGTACGGCTCGGTGCCGCAGATGACGTCCAGGATCGAGCCGGTGAACGGCTGCGCGTGCTGGAGCACCACCCCGCACTGCCGCCGTACGGCCGACTGGTCGAGCGCCGCCAGGTCCTGGCCGTCGTAGAGGACACTGCCGGAGACCGGCTTGTCGAAACCGATGAGCAGGCGCAGCAGCGTCGACTTGCCGCAGCCGCTGGGGCCGACGACCGCCACGAACTCGCCGGGCCGCACCTCGAAGGACACGTCGTCCAGGACCAGCGGGCCGTCGTCGGAGTACCGGAAGGACAGCCGCCGCGCCTCCACGGCCCCGGTGAGCGGACCGGGCCGGGTGCTGGCCGTGCGCACCTCCGGCGTCGCCTGCAGCACCGGCTTGATCTGCTCGTACAGCGGCAGCGCGGCGACCAACGACACGAACGCGCCGGTGATCTGGGTGACCGAGGTGAGCAGCATGGTCACCGAGGTGTTGAAGGCGAGGAAGTCGGCGGCGGACATCGCGCCCCGCGCCGGGCCCGCGAGCAGCATGAACATCAGCAGTGAGCACAGCGGAAGATAGATCGCGCCGAGCACCGTGGTGAGGTTCTTGATCCGGCCGAGGCGCTGCTGCAGCTCCCGGCTGCGGGCGAACTCGCTCGCCCAGGCGGCGTAGGCGTAGTTCTCGGCGGCCGCGACCCGCAGCTTGGGCAGGCCCCGCAGGGTCTGGAACGCCTGGTTGTTCAGCTTGTTGGTGAGCACCGTCAGGCGTCGTTGCCAGCGCACCTGCCACAGCCCGAGGCCGAGGAAGACGGTGGCGATGACGACCAGCATGCCGATCGCGGCCAGCGCCATCGGGACGCTGAACCAGAGCAGCAGCCCCAGGTTCATCGCGCCGACGGTGACCGACTGGGCGACCGTGGGCCCGACGCCAGCGAGCAGTCGGCGGATCGCGCTGATGCCCATGGCGGCACTGGCCAGCTCGCCGGTGGAACGCCCGGTGAAGAACTTCGTCGGCAGCCGCAACAGCCGGTCCCACACGGCCGGTTGGAGCGTGGCCTCGATCCGGCCCTCCAGGCGCAGGATGGTCATGTTCTGCAGCAGCATGAAGGCCGCCGCGACGACACTGCTGACCATCACCGCCAGGCACACCTGCGCGATGAGCCCGGCCTGCGCCTTCGGCACGAACTCGCCGAGCACCTTGCCCGTGGCGATCGGCACCAGCGCGCCGATCGCGACCGTCACCAGCCCGCTGAGCAGCAGCCCGGTCACGTCGCCGCGCGTGCCCCGCAGGCAGAAGCGCAGCAGGCCCAGCGGGCCCAGCGGGCGTTCGGGAAGCGGCCGGTAGAACATCACCGCGCGCGGATCGAACTCCGCCGCGTTGGCCTTCTCGACCGGCGTCTCGCGCCCGGTCGCCGGATGCACCGCCACATAGCCGCCACGCCGCCACAGCAGCGCGACCGGCGCCCCGGACAGGGCGCGGTGGCCCACCAGCGGGCCGACGTTGTCACGCCACCAGTTGCCGTCCAGCCGTACCGCGCGGGTGCGCACGCGTGAGGCGAGGGCGATCCGCTCGACCGGGTCGAGACGGTCGCTCTCGGTGCCGCTGTGCCCGGGGTCGGCGAGGACGATGCCGGCCGCGCCCGCGACCAGCTTGCAGGCCGCGTACGTGGCGTCCGCGTCGGCGGCCGTCGTGCGCTTGCCCGACGACTTGCCGATCGAGGCGAGCAGGGTCCGGTCGGCCTGGGCACGTACCTGCTCACCGGCCTTGATACCGGCGGCCGTGCGTGTCTCGTGGGTGCGCTCCAGCTGTTCGATCCAGCGGTCCAGCGTGGTCAGCAGGCGGTACTGCTGGTCGACCATGCTCTGCCAGACCGCCGGGTCCATCAGCAGGTCGGCCGCCGCCTCCGCCCCGTACAGGGAGCCGTACTGCACGCTGCCGGGCGGCACCTGCATCCAGAAGACGTCGTCGTCGGTCATCTCCGCGGCGCGCTCACCGGCGGTCGGCGCCTGGAAGAGGATGGACAGGCCGCGGCCGACGCCCAGGGCGAGGGCGTACTCCAGCGGGCTCGACGTGGGCGGTACGTACTGGGGGTTGCCGTACTCGTCGTACGACCAGGTCTGGGTGACGGCGGGCTGGTACAGCTCGCGCAGCCCGATGCGGTGCACGACGCAGTCCCGCACGGGGCGGGCGATCAGCGTGTGCTGCGGTCCCGCGACCGGGCCGAGCAGCAGCGAGCCCGCCTCCAGCCGGCCGAGGTGGTGCCAGTGGCCCTGCTGCGCGGCGTCGACCGCGAACAGGTCGAGGGCACCCGCCGCGACCAGCCACAGCACCTGCGGACCCTCGAGGTCCAGGCGGCCCAGCCCGGCACAGTCGATCGGTGTGCCCAGCGAGCCGAGCGCCCCGAGGACGTAGTCGTCTTCGTGCACGGACGTCATCTCACCGCTCCCTGACCAGCGCCGCGTACGCCCCGCCGCGCGCCACCAGCTCGTCGTGCCGCCCGCGCTCCACGATCGTGCCGTGCTGGAGTACGACGATCTCGTCGCTGTCCCGCACCGTGCTGAGCCGGTGTGCGATGACCACACACGCGCAGCCGCGCCGGCGCAGGTTGTCCATGACGACCAGCTCGGTCTCGGCGTCGAGCGCACTGGTCACCTCGTCGAGCACGAGGATGCTGGGCCGGCGCACCAACGCCCGGGCGATCTCCAGGCGCTGGCGCTGCCCGCCGGAGAAGTTGCGGCCGTCCTGCTCGACCCTGCTGTGGATGCCACCGGGCCGGCGCATGACGACGTCGTACAGTGCCGCGTCCCGCAGCGCCTCCACCACGGCCTCGTCCGGGATCGACGGGTCCCACAGCGCCACGTTGTCGCGCACCGTTCCCTCGAAGAGGAACACGTCCTGGTCGACGAAGGAGACGGAGGCCGCGAGCGAGCCGCGCGGGATGTCCTCCAGACGCTGCCCGTCGATACGGATCACGCCCTCCCAGGGCGTGTACAGGCCCGAGATCAGTCGGGAGACGGTCGACTTGCCGCTGCCGGAGCCCCCGACGAGCGCGACCTGCTGCCCCGGTCCGACCGTCAGGTCGAAGCCGGTGAGCAGGGGCTTGTCCAGCGGGCTGTAGCCGAAGGTGATGTTCTCCAGCTCCACGTGACCGTGCAGCCGGCGGGTGGAGTCGCCGCCCGCACGGTCGTACAGCGGGTCCGTGCGGAAGTTCTCGACGTCTTTCAGGCGGGCCACGTCGGCCGCGAAGTCCTGGATGCGCCCGGCGACGCCGTTGAGCCGGGTCAGCGGCGCCGTGAAGCGGGTCACCAGCGCCTGGAAGGCGACCAGCAGACCCACCGAGATATGGCCTTCGATCGCGCGCATGCCGCCGATCCACAGGATCAGTGCGCTGTTCAGCATCGCAAGGGTCGGCGCGACCACGCCCAGCCAGGCGCTCGGCACGCCGAGCCGCTGCTGCTCCTCCAGCGTCGTGGCGTGCTGTCCGGCCCACTTGCGGTAGTAGCCGTCCTCGCCGCCGGTCGCCTTCATGGTCTCGATCAGCTGGAGCCCGGTGTACGCCGTGTTGGTGAGCCGGGCGTTGTCCGCGCGCAGCTTCGCCGTACGGGTCGCCCGCAGCCGGATGACGACCCGCATGGCGACGATGTTCAGCAGGGCCACGCCGATGCCGACGAACGTCAGCTGCGGGTCGTAGGTGTACAGGAGGACGGCGTACAGCACCACGACCACCGCGTCCACGCCCGCCGCCGCGAGGTCGCGGGCGAGTGTCTCGGCCACGGCGTCGTTCGACTGGAGGCGTTGCACCAGGTCGGCGGGGCTGCGCTGGGAGAAGAAGGTGACCGGCAGCCGCAGCAGATGGCGCAGGAAGCGGGCGCTGGACAGGGTCGAGGAGATGATGCGCCCGTGGTGCAGGTTGGCCTGTTGCAGCCAGGTGAGGATCAGGGTGAGCAGCACACAGGCGCCCATGGACGCGAACAGCACGTCCAGCAGGGACGTCTGGCCGCCGATCAGGAACATGTCGATGTAGGTCCGGCTGAGCGCGGGTACGGCCGCGCCGACCAGGACCAGCAGCAGACTCGCCAGGACGGCGGCGGGCATCGTGCCGGCGGTGCCGCGCAGCCGGGCGGGCATCGCGCCCCACACGCCGGGCTTGCGCCCGCCCCGCGTGAAGTCGTCGCCCGGCTCCATCGTGAGGACGACGCCGGTGAAGCTGCCGTCGAACTCCTCCATCGGGACGAAACGGCGGCCCTTGCCGGGGTCGTTGATGAACACCCCGCGGCGGCCGAAGCGACGCCCCATGCCGTCGAAGACGACGTAGTGGTTGAACTCCCAGAACAGGACGGCCGGCGCCTTCACCTCGGCGAGGGCGGCCAGGTCCATCTGCATGCCCTTGGCCGTCAGGCCGTAACTACGGGCCGCCTTCAGCAGGTTGCTGGCGCGCGAGCCGTCCCGGGAGACACCGCAGGCGATGCGCAGCTCCTCCAGCGGGACGTGCTTGCCGTAGTGGCCGAGCACCATCGCGAGGGAGGCGGCGCCGCACTCCACGGCCTCCATCTGCAGGACGGTGGGGGTGCGCACGGCCTTGCCGCGGCTCTTGGGGATCTGACGCTTGGGCGGGGCGGCGCGGCGTCTGCCCCGGGTCTCCTGGGCGGTGGTCACGGCAGCAGCCAATCGACGGGACGCTGATCGGCCAGCCGGATCGAGCCCGTGGCCATGGTCATGGAGGTGAGGGCGTACGGCGGCCCGTCCGCCGACGACCACGTGTAGCCGCTCTTCGTGCCGGACGACTTGTCCAGGCGGACCAGCACCGCGACCGGGCGGCCGTCCTTCGTGAACTGCTCGCCCAGCTGGCTGTCGCCGAGGAACGCGGCGATCTGCTGCGCGGACTGGGGAGAGCGGTCCACCGACTTCACATGGCCGCGCAGGACGCCGTACTCCTGGGTGGGGACCGTCTGCACGGTCAGGTCCACGGCCGCGTTCGCGGGGATCGAGCTGGCGTTCTCCGCCGGGACGTACACCGTGGCGTACAGCGGGTCGTCGGCGTCGGCGACCTTCTCCACGGCGGCGACGTTCGCGCCGGTGGAGATGATCTGGCCGATCGTCGCGGCCAGTGCGGTGAGACGGCCCGCGGCGATGGTGCGGACCACCGTCTCGCCCTCGGCGGTACGGAGCTTGAGGACGGGGGAGTTCGCGGGCAGCCGCTCTCCTTCCTCGGCGAGGATCGCGGTCACCTGGCCCGCGACGGGGCTCTGCAGGATGTAACTGCCCTCGCCGTGCGTGAGGATGGCGGGCGCGCTCACGGTGGAGGTCACCGAGCCCGTCACGGCCCACACGGACGCGGCGGCCATCGCGACCACCGTCACGGACAGCACGAGCCAGCCCTGCGGGCGGGCGAGGCGCACCGGAAGGTCGAGTTCCTCCGGCGACTGGAGCTTGGCGAGGGCCTGTTGGCGGAACTGCACGGAACTTTCCCTCACCAGGTGGACTGCATGACGGCATCCGAAGAGCCCCGGAGCCGGGATACGACTCCGGGACTCAACGGCACTGGGGTGCGATCAGAGACCGGCGACCAGGCTGGTGACCGGGGCGGTGTTCAGGCCGGTCACGCCCTCGACGGTGCCGACGACCGTGTCGACGGTGGCGGAAACGGGGGCGATGCCGTCCAGGGCGCCGGTCAGGGTGTTGACCGCGTTCACCGAGAGGCCGCCGGAGACGTTGTCCAGCTCCGCGTCGGAGATCTCGACGGTCTCAACCTGGGGGGTGGAGTTCATGATGGAACTTCCCTTCGTATGGATATCTCATAAGGGGGGGAGCGGCCCCCTCTGGGGACAGATGGACGGCCGCGACCGCGGTGGCGCCGAGCACCCCTTCCGGGGCGCCCTCACGGCCCCCGCGGTGCGATGGATCAAAGCACGCGGCGACCACGGGCATCCAATCAATCAGCCGCCTCACCAGGTCACTTGAGTACCATCGGCCGCGATCCGTGCAGGCGCGCCCACGCGTTGTCGGCAGCTTCTTCACAAGCCGCACCACATCGGCCCGTCCAGGCCCCTTGCCGTCCGGACGGCGAATCCGGCACTCCTGCCCCAAAGGAGTGTCCGGGGATGTGTGGTTGTGCAGATCCGCCGTTCCCGGTGACTTGGTTGCGTATTGGATGTGCAGATTCCCTGAAGCTGGGATTCCGCTCACTGTTCGGAACGGACCGTTGTCGACCGATCACGGATCGTGTCAGCCCAGGAGGGCATAGACAGTGCTCGCGCGCGCCGCGAGTTCACCCGTCCGTTCGGCGGTCATGGCGATGTCGGCGAACGCCATGCGGCGGCCCAGCTTGGTGAGCACCGCCTCGATCAGGACATCCGAATCCGTCACCGCGCGCTGGAAGGACGTCGACTGCTGCACCGTCGTCATCGGTACGAAGGCCCCCCGCGCCGCCGAGACGGCGATCACGGTCGTGGTGTCTGCGGCCGCCATCAGGGCCTGCCCGGACAGCGCGCCGCCCTCCCGGGCCAGCCGCTGTGACCAGGGCATGCGCAGGACGGCCCGCCGGCCGTCCAACTCCTGTACGGACAGGCCCAGCTCCAGCACCCAGGGAGCGAAGTTGGCGGTGAGGATCTTGTCGGCTTCGGCGGTGGTCATCGTCATATGGGGGATTGTTCCCGGCGCGCGTCGGCCGCGCACGGGCCATGGCTGATTCACGCCGCCCACGGCGCATTGCGAACCGGAATTGAACGTCCCGCGCGCCCCATGCGTACCAGTGGCCATCCAGGCGCCCCCAACAGCTGCTGAGACGGCGGCACAGACCCCGTCCTTCAGGAGGTCGAGAAGTCTTGAGTCACAAGCGAATTCCGAAGCGCAAGGCCGCGATTGCGGCGGGCAGCGTGGCGGCGCTCGGAGCGGCGGCACTCCTGCTGCCGAACGCCAACGCGTCCCAGGACGGCGCCGAGGACACCACCGCCGCCCCCAAGACCCTGAAGGCGGGCGACGCCTCGGACCTCGCCGGCCAGCTCGCCGGGCTGCTCGGTGACGCCTTCGCCGGCTCGTACTACGACGAGGACAGCCAGCAGCTCGTCGTCAACGTCGTCGGGGACAACAACCAGCTCGTCGTCCAGGCCAAGAAGGCCGGCGCCGCGGTGCGCCAGGTCGACAACAGCACGGCCGAACTCCAGTCCGCCGCGCAGACCCTGAAGTCCGAGGCCACCATCCCGGGCACCGCCTGGGCCGTCGACCCCAGGACGAACAAGATCCTGGTCACCGCCGACAGCACGGTCACCGGCGAGAAGTGGGACACCCTGGAGTCGACCGTCCAGAGCCTCGGCTCGGGCATGGCGACCATCCAGAAGTCGGCCGGCACCTTCAAGACCTTCGCCTCGGGCGGCGACGCGATATTCGGCGGCGGCTCCCGCTGTTCACTCGGCTTCAACGTGACCGCGGGGGACGGCAGTCCGGCCTTCCTGACCGCCGGTCACTGCGGAGTCGCGGTGGACCAGTGGTCGGACAGCCAGGACGGGGCGCCGATCGCCACCGTCGACCAGGCCGTCTTCCCCGGCGAGGGCGACTTCGCGCTCGTGAAGTACGACGACCCGGCCACCGAGGCGCCGAGCGACGTCAACGTCGGCGGCGGGCAGACCGTCCAGATCCTCCAGGCCGCGGAAGCCACCGTCGGCCAGGAGGTGTTCCGGATGGGCAGCACCACGGGCCTCGCCGACGGCACCGTCACCGGGCTCGACGCCACCGTCAACTACCCGGAGGGCACCGTCACCGGGCTCATCCAGACCAACGTCTGCGCCGAACCCGGCGACAGCGGCGGCTCGATGTTCACCCAGGACGGGCTCGCGCTCGGCCTGACCTCGGGCGGCAGCGGCGACTGCACGGTCGGCGGCGAGACGTTCTTCCAGCCGGTCACGACGGCCCTCGAGGCGGTCGGCGCAACACTGGGCGCGGGCGACGCGGCCGGTGGCGGTGAGGCCGGTGGCGAGGAAGCCGGTGGTGGTGAGGTCGGCGGTGAGGCCGGTGGCGAGGAAGCCGGTGGCGGTGAGGTCGGCGGAGAGGCCGGCGGCGGTGAGGTCGGCGGTGAGGAAGCCGGTGCCGGTGAGGAAGCCGGTGTCGGTGACCAGTCGGGTGCCGGAGTGGAGGACGGCTCCGGGCTGACCGAGACGCCCTGATCCGTACTCACCCCCAGTTGTGGTCCGGCCCTCCGGCGGGAGGGCCGGACCGCCCCGTTCGTACGGTGCTCAGCCACCCCTCCGCGCCCGCAACAGCAGCAGCGCCACGTCGTCGATCCGCTCCTCCGTGCCCGCCTCGTGCCCCACGAGCACGTCGGCCAGCTCGTCCAGCGGCCGGTCCCCGGCCTCACCCAGGCGCCGCCCCAGACCGGCGAGCGCGTCCTCGATGTCGACGCCGGGGGATTCGACGAGTCCGTCGGTGTAGAGGGCGAGTACCGAGCCGGGCGCCAGGTCGACCTCCGTCGTCGGATACGTCGCCGAAGCGTCGATCCCCAGCAGCGGACCGCCCGCGAGGTCGAGCACCCGCACCCGGCCGTCCGGCCGCCTCAGCAGCGGCGGCGGATGCCCGGCCCGGGCCATCACGGCCCGCCCGCGCCCCGGATCGAGCCGCAGATACAGACAGCTGGCGAACAGGTCGGACCCGAGGTCGATGAGCAGCCGGTTGGTGCTGCGCATGACCTCCTCCGGCGCCTGACCGACCGTCGTGTAGGCACGGACGGCGGTACGGATCTGCCCCATCAGCCCGGCCGCGGTCACGTTGTGCCCCTGCACGTCCCCGATCACCGCCGCCGCCAGGCCTCCGCTCTGCACCAGGTCGTAGAAGTCGCCGCCGATGTCCATGCCCCGGGTGCTCGGCAGATAGCGCGCGGCCGTGTCGATGCCGGGCAGCGGCGGCAGCGAGGGCGGCAGCAGGGCCGCCTGCAGCCCGTGTGCCAGCTGGTGCTTGGCGTCGTACAGCAGGGCCCGTTCCAGCGCGAGGGCGATCAGCCCGCCGAGACTGGACAGCACCGCCTTCTCGTCCGCGGCGAAGGCGTGCGGTTCGGGGTAGGCCAGCACGACGGTGCCCACCGGGCGTCCGGAGGCGATCAGCGGCAGATACGCCCACGCGGCGAAGCCGTCCGGGGTCGTGTGCCGGATCGGGTACAGCCGCTCCAGCTCCTCGCGGGACTCGAAGAACGCGGGCACCCCGCTGTTCAGGGCATGCGCGCCCGGCGTCGGCTCGCTCAGCGGCAGCCCGTCGAACCGCTCCACGACGTGCGGGTCGGGATACCCGCGGTGCCCCAGCACATGCAGCCGGCCCGCCCGGGAACCGAGCACGACGAGGGCCTGGCTGCCCACGGCCGGGGCGATCTCGTCGGCGACCAGCTGCACCACGTCCTGCACCGTCACCGCCTGGGTCAGCGCGCCCGCCAGGCTCAGCACCTGGGTGATGGTCACCAGCCGGGACGGCGATCCGCCGGCCCGCGGCAGCACCCGGCCCATCTCCGACACCCCCCGGGCCCGGCTGACCCGGACGCTCAGCCCTGTCGTACTCGGATACAGGCGGAACGACAGCCACTCGCCCGGCGGCCGCAGCGCCACGAACGACGTGGGCTGCTGGCTGATCAGCGCGGCCCGGTAACGGTCCTCGTACACGGGGTCGTTGAGCCAGGGCGCCGTCGCCCACAGCTGGGTGCCGAGCAGCCGGCTGACCGGAACCCCGATCAGCTCGGCGGCCGCCGCGTTGCCGAAGGCGATACGCCCGTGCAGATCGAGGGAGCACAATCCGTACGGCAGTCGTGCCACCATCCGTGCCGCCTCTATCGAGCCGAGTGTGCCGGCCACGCCCCCGGTGGGCGGCGCGGCGAGCAGATCGGGCTCCGGCATGACCGGGCGGCTCTCGTCCGCGGCCCGCGCCAGCCGTACCGCGAGCCGTTCGCAGGCCGCCGTCAGGTGCTCGCGCTCCCGGTCGGACAGCTCCTGCGGGTGCGAGCCCGGCCAGCTGACGAACACCGCCCCGTACACGGCGGCCTCGGTGGCCACCGGCAGCGCGGCCAGCGCGAACGGATACGGCAGGACCACGGAGACGCGCGGATAGCGGCGGGCCATCTCCTCGTCGCCGGGGACCCAGATCAGCCGCCGCTCGCGCACGGCCTCGGCGACCGGGATCGGTGCGCTCAGCCCCACCCGCTCCCAGGGCGCGGCGAAGGCCCGCGGCAACCCTGCCATGACCGCCATCTCCAGCACCGGCTCGTCGGCCGCGAGCAGATACACCCCACCGGAGTGGGCGTTGACGCCGTCCATCATCGTGGCCAGCGCCAGCGACAGCAGGGGGCTGCCCGCCGGGGCCCTGGGGGCCGCCGGTGCCTGGCCGTCGGGCACACCGACCACCTCCTCGCAGCGCCACGGCACGGGACCCAGGCTCCAAATCTCCCTCGTCGGTGCCCACCGCGCACGGCGAACGGCCCCCGGCCCGGTCCCGCACGGTGCGTGTTCCGGAGCGCGCACGAGTCACGGGGGCTGCGCGGACGCACCATAAGCGCTGTAATACGGACGTGGTCAGTGAGGGCGGCACGGGACGCGGAACGAGAGTGCTGCGTGCCGGGGACGCCCTCGCCGCGCTCATGGCCGATCCGGACTCCCCCGAGCGCAGGCAGCGCGTGCTCGAACTGGCGCTCGTCTTCGCGCGGGCGACCTTCGCCGCCGCGTACACGTCCGGCGAGGACGGCGACCTGCTGTGCCTGGCCGATTCGGCCGGTGTGCCCAGGACGCTGTACGGCCTGCGCGACAGCTATCCCGTCGCCGGGCGCTCCCCGGTGGCCGAGGCATGTCGCACGAAGCGGCCCGTGTGGCTCGGGCCGGGGGATCTCGCCGACCGTGCGGAGGCACGCCGTACCCTGCCGCGGGACTTCTTCCTGGCTGCCCTGCCCGCGTACCGGGGCGACGACGGTGTCTGCCTGCTCGCCGTGAGCGAGGGGCGGGACGGCTTCGACGCCGAGGACCGCAAGTGCCTGGAGCTGTTCGCGGACGCGGTCGCCGCCCACGCCCCGGCCGAACCCGCCGAGGGCGGCGAGCTCCCGCCGGGCGCGTTCAGCCTCGCCATGGACAGTGGCCGCGTCGAGGTCGGCGACGACATCCTGGAGCTGTTCGGCCTCACCCGGGACGAGTTCGACGGCAAGGTCGAGACCCTGCTCGGCCTCACCGTCCCGGAGGATCTGCCGTCGCTGATGTCCGTGGTGGAGGCCGACCACATGTCCATCGGCGACCGCGAGCTGGAGTTCCGGGTGCTCCAGCCCACCGGCCCGCCGAAGTGGCTCAGGCTGCGCGGCCGGTTACTGCCGGGTGGCGACGGCCGGCCCGCCCGGCTGGTCGGCACCGTCGCCGACGCCTCCACGCTGCGCGCAGAGGTCACCGACGTCGCCCGCATCCAGCGGCTGGCCGCCGCCCTGGCCACCGCGGGCACGGTCCGCGACGTCAGCCAGGCCGTGGTCGCCGCCCTGCGCCGACCGCTGCGGGCCGACCGGATCGCGCTGGCCGAACTGGAGCACGACCGGCTCGTCGTCACCGTCCTCGACCCGCCCGAACCCGAGGCCTGGCCCGAGCTGTGGCGTCTGGAGTGGCGCAGCGAATGGCCCGACGCCCCGGTACGCGCCATGCCCACCCTCGCCGGCGCCCTGCGCGAGGGCCGTGCCCAGATCTGGCCCGCCGGAACCGCCCTGGAACCCGCGCTCGCCGACGTCGGCCCCGGCGGCTTGGCGGTCCTGCCACTGCCCGCCGGCAACCGCATGGCCGGCGCCTGTCTGATCGGCTGGGACCGCCCGCACGACTTCGGCCCCGACGAACGGGCCCTGCTCACCGCCTCCGCCGGCCTCGCCGGGCAGGCCCTGATGCGCGCCCACGCCTTCGACGCCGAGCACGAACTCGTCGGCATGCTCCAGCGCCAGCTCCTGCCACGCCGCCTGCCCAAGCTCCCCGGCGCGGTCGCCGTCGCCCGCTATCTGCCCGCCACGGCCGGCCTGGAGGTGGGCGGCGACTGGTACGACGTCATCCCGCTGCCCGACAACCACGTCGCCCTCGTCATCGGGGACGTCCAGGGCCACAGCGCCGCTGCCGCCACCCTCATGGGCCAGATGCGCACGGCCATTCGCGCGTACGCCGTGGAGGGACACCCGCCGGACGTGGTGGTCTCGCACGCCAACCGCCTCCTCGTCGACCTGGAGACCGACCTCTTCGCCACCTGCGCCTACGTCGACGTCGACATGGAGGAGGGCTCCGCGTGGTGCGTGCGCGCCGGACACCTGCCTCCCGTCCTGCGCCACCCCGACGGCAGCACCCACATCGCCGAGGCCGAGGGCGGTCCGCCGCTCGGCGTGGCGGCCCAGGCCGACTTCCCGATGAGCCCGCTGCGGCTGCAGCCCGGCACGCTGGTCGCCCTGACCACGGACGGCCTCGTCGAGTCCGCCGACGCCGACATCGACGAGGGTATGGAGGGGTTCGCCCAGGCGCTGGGTGCCGCCGACCCCGCGCACCTCGGCCTGGTCGCCGACGCCCTCCTCGGCAACGCGCACCGCGGCGACGACGTGGCCCTGCTCCTCATGCGGTACGACGGCATGGCCGTACGCCCGCGGCGCGAGACCTGGACCGTCTGGCGGCTCCCGGAGGCCGTGCGGCACGCCCGCCGCTTCACCCGGCGCACGCTGCGCGCCTGGGGCGTGACCGAGGAGGCCGACGCCGTCCAGCTGGTCGTCTCCGAACTCGTCACCAACGCCCTCGTGCACACCGACGGCCAGGTCCGCCTCGACCTCACCCTGGTCAACAGCCGGCTGCGCGTCGCCGTGGCCGACACCTCGCCCCGCAGCCCCGTCCGGCCGACCAGCATCGGCTGGGAGGCCACGGGCGGCCGCGGTCTGCTGCTGGTGGAGGCCATGTCGGCGGACTGGGGGACAGTGCCCGTCAGCGGCGGCAAACAGGTCTGGAGCGAGATCACCCTGAACCGCTGACGCCGCACGCGCCGACGCAGGCACCCGGGTGCACCCCCCGAACGGGGTGTTTCACGGCCCGCCGGCGCTCAGCACCGCCCCGGCGCGGGATAGACAGCACGGCGGGACGGTGCGTGCGGCGGTCGGAGGTGGCGGCAGGTGGCAGGAGGCGACGAGGCGGCGGCCGGGCGCCGCCCCACTCCCCGAGGGGCCCGCCTCGCCGCCGCGGCGGACGCCCGTCTGCCGGTCTTCGAGGGCGGCGGCCTGATGCGCAAGGCGTTCCCCCACCACTGGTCGTTCTTCCTGGGCGAACTCGCCCTCTACAGCCTGCTCGTCATCCTCCTGACCGGCGTATGGCTGACGCTCTTCTTCAAGCCGGAGATGACCGAGGTCGTGTACGACGGCTCCTACACGCCCCTGCGCGGCGTGCCCATGTCGGCGGCCTTCGACTCCACCCTCCAGATCAGTTTCGACGTACGCGGCGGCCTCCTCCTGCGCCAGGTGCACCACTGGGCGGCCCTCGTCTTCCTCAGCGCCATCGGACTGCATCTGCTGCGGATCTTCTTCACCGGCGCCTTCCGCCGCCCGCGGGAGATCAACTGGCTCATCGGCGTCACGCTGTTCGTGCTCGCCCTCGCCGAGGGCTTCGCCGGCTACTCGCTCCCCGACGACCTGCTCTCCGGCACGGGGCTGCGCATCGCGCAGGGCATCATGCTGTCCATCCCCGTCGTCGGGACGTACCTCAGCATGTTCGCCTTCGGCGCCGAGTTCCCCGGTGAGGACATCATCACCCGGCTCTACGTCCTGCACGTCCTGCTGCTGCCCGGCGCGCTGATCGCCCTGGTCACCGTCCACCTGATCCTGGTGTTCCACCTCAAGCACACCCAGTGGCGCGAACCGGGCCGCACCCGGCGCAACGCCGTCGGCAAGCCGTTCTTCCCGCAGTTCACGGCCTCCTCGGCAGGCCTGTCCCTCATGGTCTTCGGCGTGCTCACCCTGCTCGGCGCAGTGGCGCAGATCAACCCCGTGTGGATGTACGGCCCGTATCGCGCCGACCTGGTGTCGACCGGCGCCCAGCCCGACTGGTACGTCGGCTTCCTGGAGGGCGCGCTGCGCCTCGTACCGCCCTGGGAGACGACCATCGCCGGGCACACCCTCATGTGGAACGTGCTGCTCCCGGCGGTCGTCCTGCCGGGGCTGCTGTTCCTGGTCCTGTACCTGTATCCGTTCGTCGAACAGCGCCTGACGGGGGAGTGGGATCAGGAGCAGCACCTGTGCGACCGGCCGCGGGAACGCCCCGTCCGCACCGCCCTCGGTGTCGCGGGCCTCACCTTCTACGGCGTCCTGCTGCTGGCGGGCGGCAACGACGTCGTGGCGTTCGCCTTCCGAATCTCGGTGAACGCCCTCACCTGGGTGCTGCGCATCGCCCTGGTGGTGGCGCCGATCCTCGCGTTCATGCTGACCCGGCGGTTGTGCCACGCCTTGCTGGACGCGGAACAGGAACGGCTGCGGGAGGGCCTGGAGACGGGTGAGGTACGGCAGACCGTCGAAGGGGCGTACGAGAGCGACCACCGCCCACAGCGCACGTTCCCGCCAGGAGCGCCCCGCCCGCCGCTCACTCCTGCGGACCGGCGCCCCGGCCCACGTACTGGAACACGAGCCCCAGAACGCCCCGGGCCAGCACCGCGCAACCGATGAGGAACAGCCACAGGCCGTACACCACGCCCAGGGCGGTGACGGTGAACCCGGCGGCCGTGACGATCGGCCACGGGCTGTCGGGCGGGAAGAACTCCAGCGGCCCGCTCCCGTCGGCCACCTCGGCGTCGCGCCGGTCCTGCGGCCGCCGCCCCTTGCGCCGGTACTGGACGGCGCTGAAGAAGGACACGACGGCCGCCATCAGGAACGCGATCACCAGCACCGCCGACCCGGCCGGTTCCTCGGACCAGAAGCCGTAGAGACCGGCGATGCCCGCGAAGAACAGCGCGACGCCCCCGAACAGCAGTGCCTCGGTCTTCATCGCTCCACCTCTCCCATCCTGGGCGGCCGTTGCCTGGCGATCTCCGGATGGTGCAGATCGAAGGCGGGCGACTCCGAGCGCACCCGGGGCAGCGCCGTGAAGTTGTGGCGCGGCGGCGGGCACGCGGTCGCCCACTCCAGCCCCCGCCCGTACCCCCACGGGTCGTTCCTCGTGACGAGCCGCCCGTACCTGGTGGTGTGCCAGACGTTGTACAGGAAGGGCAGGGTGGACACGCCGAGCAGGAACGCCCCCGCCGACGACAGGGCGTTGAGGACGGTGAAGCCGTCGGCGGGCAGATAGTCGGCGTAGCGGCGGGGCATGCCCTCCTCACCGAGCCAGTGATGCACCAGGAACGTGAGCTGGAAGCCGGGGAACAGCAGCCAGAAGTGCAGCTTGCCCAGCCGCTCGTCCAGCATCTTCCCGGTGAACTTCGGCCACCAGAAGTAGAACCCGGCGAACATCGCGAACACGACGGTCCCGAACAGCACGTAGTGCAGGTGGGCGACGATGAAGTACGAGTCCGTCAGGTGGAAGTCCAGCGGCGGGGAGGCGATGAGGACCCCGCTGAGACCGCCCAGCAGGAACGACACGAGGAAGCCCATCGCCCACAGCATCGGCGTCTCGAAGGACAGCGAACCCCGGTGCATGGTGCCGATCCACGCGAAGAACTTGATCCCGGTGGGCACGGCGATCAGGAACGACATGAGGGAGAAGAACGGCAGCAGCACGGCGCCGGTGGCGAACATGTGGTGCGCCCAGACCACCGCGGAGAGCATGGTGATCACGATGGTCGCGCCGACCATCGGCAGGTAGCCGAACAGCGGTTTGCGGGAGAACACCGGAATGATCTCCGTGATGATCCCGAAGAACGGCAGCGCCACGATGTACACCTCGGGGTGCCCGAAGAACCAGAACAGGTGCTGCCACAGCAGTGCGCCGCCGTTCGACGCGTCGAAGATGTGCGAGCCGAACTTCCGGTCCGACTCCAGGCAGAGCAGTGCCGCCGTCAGGACGGGGAACGACGGCAGCACGAGGATCGACGTGAACAGCACGTTCCACGTGAACATCGGCATCCGGAACATCGTCATGCCCGGGGCGCGCAGACACATGATGGTGGCGATGAAGTTCACCGCGCCCAGCGTCGTCGACACGCCTGTCACCACTTGCCCCATCACCCACAGGTCGGAGCCCGCGCCGGGGGAGAAGTACGCGCTGTTCATGGGCGCGTAGGCGAACCAGCCGAAGGCCGCCGCGCCACCGGGCACGACGAACCCCGCGACCACCATCAGCCCGCCGAAGAGGTACATCCAGTACGACAGCGCGTTCAGGCGCGGGAACGCCACGTCAGGGGCGCCGATCTGCAACGGCATCACCGCGTTCGCGAAGCCGGCGAACATAGGGGTCGCGAACAGCAGCATCATGATCGTGCCGTGGTTCGTGAAGAGCTGGTTGTAGCCGAGATCACTGAAGAACTGCAGTCCCGGGGCGGCGAGTTCGGCGCGCATGCCCAGGGCCAGCAGACCGGCGACGAGGAAGAAACAGAAGGCGGTGACCATGTACAGGCGTCCGATCACCTTGTGATCGGTCGTCGTGGTCCAGTGCAGCAGCGTGGCGCCCAGCGAGCGCCCCGGTGCGCCGCGTCGCCGGGCGGTCGGGGTGTCGTGCGACAGCTCCGTCATTGTCCTCCTCTCCGGCCGCCGCGACGCTATCGCCGTGACCTGCGGTGCCGCCCGCGCCACGCCCTGTTGTCGCCCGTCAGAGGGCCGACGGAGTCATCCACGTCCCGGGCCCGGGTACTCGGCGGCCATGGACACCACCGTTTATGAAGCAGCCGCATCCGGCTCCGTGGTCGGCATGATCGCGATCCTCGTCGTCGGCGTCGTCATCACCGGAGCACTGATCTGGGCCGTTCAGCTGGGCATCCGGGTACGCCGGCGCGAGCCCCGGCGGCCGCGGCCCGGCGAGCACCCGACGCTGCCGGAGTCCGGCCCGGTCCGGGAGGCCCGGGAGCAGCGCGAACCCCATGAGGTCGCCCGAGGCGAACGGCTCACCCCGCACGGACTGAGGCCCTCCGGCGGTGCCCGCAGCGACGATCAGCGCCGCCCGCGCTGGAACCGCGGCTCCAGCGGTTCGTCCGGCAGCGGCGGCCCCGGCGCCACCTGACCGGCGGCGTTTGCCCGGGCCGGAGGCGGGGACCCGGCCGGAGAACACCAGCACCACCGGACGCAGAAGGAAGATGAAGCGCCGTGACCACGTCCGCCCGTGAAAAACCCGCCGTCCGCCGCCCGGAGACCGGCTGGTCGAAGGCACGCCGACTGCGTGGCAAGGCCGTGCTGCGCACCTGCCTCCCCGCCGTCGAAGGCCCGGACGCGCCGCGGACCTCGCACACCGGCCAGGAGTGGAACATCGTGCGTGGCGAGGACTGACACCCCGCCCGCCCGATGCAGCGACGCAACCCCCTCGTCGTGCCCCCGTAACCCTGCTGTCTGCTCGCCGTAACGGTTGATTAGGACGAGCGGTGCTCCGATGAGCGCGTTCGCCGCTATGGTGAAGCAGATGAAGGCTCTCGTGCTGTCCGGCGGCGCCGGTACACGACTGAGGCCGATCACGCACACCTCGGCCAAACAGCTCGTGCCGGTCGCCAACAAGGCCGTCCTGTTCTACGGCCTGGAATCCATCGCCGCGGCCGGAATCACCGAGGTCGGTGTGGTCGTCGGGGACACCGCCGAGGAGATCCGGGAAGCGGTGGGCGACGGATCGGAGTTCGGCCTGGAGATCACCTACATCCCCCAGGAGCGGCCCCTCGGTCTGGCCCACGCCGTGCTGATCGCACGCGACTATCTCGGCGACGACGACTTCGTGATGTACCTCGGCGACAACTTCATCGTCGGCGGCATCACCGACCTCGTCGAGGAGTTCACCCGCACCCGCCCCGACGCGCAGATCCTGCTCACCCGTGTCTCGGATCCCCGCGCCTTCGGCGTCGCCGAACTTGACCCGTCCGGGCAGGTCATCGGGCTGGAGGAGAAGCCGGAGCGGCCCAAGAGCGATCTCGCGCTGGTCGGGGTGTACCTGTTCACGCCGGTCATCCACGAAGCGGTGCGGGCCGTCCGGCCGTCCTGGCGCGGGGAGTTGGAGATCACTCACGCCATCCAGCACCTCATCGACGCCCGCGCCGACGTCCGCAGCACGGTCATCAAGGGCTACTGGAAGGACACCGGGAACGTCGGCGACATGCTGGAGGTGAACCGGACCGTCCTCGAAGGCCTCGACCGGCGCATCGACGGTGAGGTGGACGCCGGATCCGAGACGATCGGGCGGGTCGTGGTCGAGGCGGGTGCCCGCATCGTGAACTCACGCATCGTCGGCCCCGCCGTCATCGGCTCCGGCACCGAGGTCCGCGACTCCTACGTCGGCCCCTTCACCTCCATCGCGGAGAACTGCCGGATCAAGGACAGCGAAGTGGAGTTCTCCATCGTGCTGCGGGACTCCTCGATCGACGGGGTGGGCCGCATCGAGAACTCGCTGATCGGCCGGCACGTCCGGGTGACGACGGCACCCAGCGTTCCCAGCGCCCACCGACTCGTCCTTGGCGACCACAGCAAGGTGCAGATCCACACATGAACCTTCTTGTCACCGGCGCCGCCGGGTTCATCGGCTCCGCCTACGTCCGCGCCCTGCTCGCAGCGTCCGACGCGCACATCACCGTGCTGGACAAGCTCACCTACGCCGGCTCCCGGGACAACCTGCCCTCCGGCGACCCGCGGCTGGACTTCGTGCATGGTGACATCTGCGACGTCGCCCTGGTCGACAAGCTGATGGCCGACGCCGACCAGGTCGTGCACTTCGCGGCCGAGTCCCACGTCGACCGCTCGATCGACGGAGCGGCCGAGTTCGTACGCACCAACGTCCTGGGCACCCACACCCTGCTGGACGCCGCGCTGCGGCACGGGGCCGGCCCGTTCGTGCACATCTCCACCGACGAGGTCTACGGCTCCATCGAGTCCGGCTCCTGGCCCGAGGAACACCCGCTCAGGCCGAGTTCGCCGTACTCCGCCTCCAAGGCCTCCTCCGACCTGCTCGCCCTGGCGTACCATCACACCCACGGCCTGGACGTCCGCGTCACCCGCTGCTCGAACAACTACGGCCCGCGCCAGTTCCCCGAGAAGGTCGTCCCGCTGTTCATCACCAACCTCTTCGACGGGCGCACCGTCCCGCTGTACGGCGAGGGCCGCAACGTCCGTGACTGGCTGCACGTCGAGGACCACTGCCACGGCATCGAGCTGGTGCGCACCCGGGGCCGGCCCGGCGAGGTCTACAACATCGGCGGCGGCACCGAACTGAGCAACAGGGAGCTGACCGCACTGCTGCTCCAGGCGTGCGGGGCGAGCTGGGACCGGGTCGAGCACGTCGAGGACCGCAAGGGCCACGACCTGCGCTACTCGGTCGACTGGAACAAGGCCCGCACCGAGCTCGGCTACCGGCCGCGCCACGACTTCGCGGCCGGCCTCGCAGCGACCGTCGACTGGTACCGCGACCACCGCGCCTGGTGGGAGCCGCTCAAACGGCGCATCGAAAGCGGGCGCCTATGAGGTGGCTGGTCACCGGGGCGGGCGGAATGCTCGGCCAGGACGTCGTCGACACCCTCCGCGGGCGCGGTGCCGACGTGGTCGCCCTGGACCGGGCCGCCCTCGATGTCACCCGGCCCGACGCGGTCGAGGCAGCGTTCGCCGGGCACCGCCCCGACCTCGTGGTCAACTGCGCCGCGTACACCGCCGTGGACGACGCCGAGACCGACGAGGAACGGGCCCGGTGCGTCAACGCCGACGGCCCGCGGCTGCTGGCCCGGGCCTGCGCCGCGAGCGGCGCCCGGCTGCTGCACGTCTCCACGGACTACGTCTTCTCCGGCACCGCCCGCACCAGCCCCTACCCGGAGGACCTGCCGCCCGCCCCGCGCACCGCCTACGGCCGCACCAAGCTCGCCGGCGAGCGGGCCGTCCTCGCCGAACTCCCGCTGACCGGCGCCGTCGTGCGCACCGCCTGGCTGTACGGCGTCCACGGCCGCAGCTTCGTACGGACGATGCTCGGCCTTCAGGCCCGCCGCGACACCGTCGACGTCGTCGACGACCAGCGCGGGCAGCCGACCTGGAGCGCCGACGTCGCCGCACGCATCGCCGACCTCGGCCCCCGCCTCGGCCCCGCCCTGCACGGCGTCTTCCACGCCACCAACTCCGGCGAGGCCACCTGGTACGACCTGGCCCGCGAGGTGTTCGGCGCGATCGGCGCCGACCCGGCCCGGGTCCGCCCGACGAGCAGCGCGGCCTTTCCCCGGCCCGCGCCCCGGCCCGCCTACAGCGCCCTCGCACACGGCCGTTGGCGGGAGGCCGGCCTGCCGCCGCCGCGCGACTGGCGTGCCGCGCTGCACGAGGCGCTGCCCCTGATTCGCCCCTGATCCGCAAGGAGTCCCCGAAATAAGGAGCCGTCGTGAAACGCCATGAGTTCCTCAGGGAACTGCACAAGGTCACCGCGAACCGCAACTACTTGGAGATCGGCGTCAACGACGGCCGCAGCCTGCGCCTGTCCCGCGTCCCCAGCATCGCGGTCGACCCCGCGTTCAAGGTGGTCACCGAGATCCGCTGCGACGTCCACCTCGTCCGGGCCACCAGCGACGACTTCTTCACCCGCGACAACCCCCTGGCCCATCTCAAGGGCGGCCGCCACCCGCTGCGCAACCTGCGCCGCGGCCGCAGCCCGCTCGGCCACTGGCGGCGCACCACCCTCGACCTGTCCTTCATCGACGGCATGCACCTGTTCGAGTACGCGCTGCGCGACTTCATGAACATCGAGCGGCACTCCGACTGGGGAAGCGTGATCGTCTTCGACGACATGCTGCCCCGCAGCGTCGACGAGGCCGCCCGAGACCGGCACACCACCGCCTGGACCGGGGACGTCTACAAGCTGACCGAGATCCTCACCCGTCACCGGCCCGACCTGCTGCCGGTCCTCGTCGACACCCGGCCGACCGGGCAGCTCGTCGTCTTCGGCGCCGACCCCACGAGCACCGTGCTGCACGACAGGTACGAGGAGATCGTCGCCGAGTACGACGTGCCGGACCCGCAGAAGGTGCCCGAGACGATCCTGGAGCGGGCGGGCGCCGTCCGCCCGGAGGATCTGCTGGGCGCCGGTTTCTGGCCGCTGCTCGCCCGCGCCCGCAACCTCGGAGTGCCCCGCGGCCGCGGCTGGCCCGCCCTGCGGCGCGCGGCGGAGGAGGTCACCCTCCTGCGCTGAGTCCGCGCAGCCGCTCGTAGTGGGCGACGCAGTCGTCGTACGAGGGGAGCAGCCCCGCCCGGCGCACCTCGGCCAGTGACGGGGCCTCGGCGTCCTTGGGCGACAGCACCGGCGACACGCCGTCCGGCCAGGTGATGTCCAGCTCCGGGTCCAGCGGGTGCACGGCGTGCTCCCGCTCCGGCGTGTACGGCGTCGAGCACAGGTAGACCACCGTGGCGTCGTCGGTGAGCGCCATGAAGGCGTGGCCGAGCCCCTCCGCCAGGAAGAGGGCGTGGTGGGCGCCGTCGTCGAGCCGTACCGCCTCCCACTGCCCGAACGCGGGGGAGCCGATCCGCAGGTCGACCACCACGTCGAGGACGGCACCGCGCACGCAGGTGACGTACTTCGCCTGACCCGGCGGCACCTCGGCGAAGTGCACCCCGCGCAGCACGCCCCGCCGGGAGACCGAGCAGTTGGCCTGTGCCACGGCGAGGTCGTGGCCGGTCGCCTCGCGGAACTCCGCGCCGCGGTACCACTCGTGGAAGCTGCCCCGGTCGTCCGGGAAGACCTTGGGCTCCATCACCCACGCACCGTCGATGTCCAGCGGGCGCATCCCGTCACCTCCTCGCCGCTCGCACTCGGTTCGCCGCCTTCCGCACCACTCGCCGTGCCCGCCGTGCCAGCCGCCCGGGAAGGCCGGGGCGGGCCGTGCGCACCACCCGGACGCCACCGGCCCGGCCTCGCAGGACGACGGGCAACGGCAGGAAACGGGGCTCGCCGGCGTCGCTGGGGGCCGGGCACAGCGCGGCCCGCCACGTCGTGCCCGCCAGGTCTCCGACGGGCAGGAGGGCGTCCAGGTGGCCGCCCGGCCTGAGGGTGGCGGGCACGTCGACCCGGGACGCGGGGCCGGTCAGCCGCACCCGTACGTCGGTGGCGGCCGGGACGTACAGCGGCATCGTCCACCGCAGCCGCCCGCCCGGGACGCCGACGTCCCGTGGCCCCGGGCGGCCGAGGTCCAGTCGGCCGCGTGCCGGGTCCACGTCCAGGGAGAGGTTGGCGTGCGGCTCGGTCCAGTACGGCAGGACCACACGACCGGCCACGACACCGGCGTACGGCGCCGACACGTCACCGTGCCGGCCCAGTCGGCACTCCTTGGTCCAGCCGCCGAACCTGACGCGCACGAAGACGTCCCACAGCCCGCCGTTCACCGGGCCCCCGCTCGCTGCCGTACCCGGGTCGACGGTGGTTGTCGCGCGCAGCACCAGCCGGACCCGGCTGCCGTCGTCCACGGGCACGGTCTCCCGGGTCACCTGCACCGGCTGGAAATACGAGGCGGCACTGGAACGCTCCCGCAGCACCACATCCAGCGCCGTCTTCCCGAAGCGGGCCACGCTGTCCGCGCCCAGCCACTCCACCGCCTCGGCCAGGTCCCGCGGCGGCGCGTCGAACGCGGGCGGGGCAGCGCCGGCGGGACAGGTCATCGGCTCGCCGTTCAGCGTGTACTCGGCGGTGAGGCCCACGCGCAGCGCTCCGTCCCGCCACTCCACCCGCTCCGCCCGGGCCACCAGCCCGACGGCGGCCTCCCACTCGGCGAAGGCCACCACGTCGTCGAACCGCCCGGCGGCGGCCAGCGCGGCGACGATGCGCTGCGTCGGCTGCAGCCCGGCCGCGACACCGGGACCGAACCGCTCGACGACGACCTGGTGGATCTGCTGGAACAACTCCCGGCGGAAGTCCTCCGGCAGGGTGAGGAAGCGCCGGCCGCGCAGCCGCTCGACCATCTCGACGCGCAGCCACCGCCGGAACAGCCGGTCGCGCAGCGCACCCGGCTCGGTGTACCGCTCGACGACGTCCAGGGCCTCCCGGAGGTTCTTGAAGTACCCGGCGGGATCGAAGCGCTGGAAGCCCGCGTTGGAGGAGTCGTCCCGGCGGACGTGGTAGTAGCAGACGTAGTCGCTGAGCACCGAGACGTTGTCCGCGCGCAGATACGCCTCGGTCACGAAGACATGGTCCTCAAGCCGCCGTCTGCCCTCGGGAAACCGCAGCCCGGTGCGGTCCAGGAACTCCCGGCGGACCATCTTGTGCGGGGTCAGACTGTCGATCAGCGGGGCGTTGCCGACGGTGGCCCGCGGCCGGTTCGTACGGAACAGCTCCACCGGCACGCCACGGCCCCGGCCCGCCATCTTGCCGACCACGACGTCGGCGCCGTTGGCCACCCCGTAGTCGTACATCCGTTCAAGGGCCTCGTCGCCGAGGTGGTCGTCGTTGTCCACGAACATCACGTACTCGCCGTGCGCGGCGGCGATGCCGACGTTGCGCGGCTTGCCCGACCAGCCGGAGTTCTCCTGGTGGATCACCCGCACCCGGGGGTCCGCGGCGGCGAGGTCGTCCAGTCGGGCGGGTGTCTCGTCGGTGGACCCGTCGTCCACGAAGATCACTTCGTACTCGTCGGGCGGCAGCGACTGCCGCAGCAGCGAGTCGACACAGTCCTCGATGTAGCGCCCCGGGTTGTAGACCGGGACGACGACGCTGACCTTGACCGGCATGGGCTCCAGGTCCCCTCGGGGTCGCTTGCCGTTTACGGAACGGTTCGGTACGCGTTGCCAGATGCTAACCCCCGCCGAGGCGGTCGACACCCCCTGCGAGCGGCGGCCGTCCTACGCTGAAGCCGTGCGTCTGCTCCTGATGTCCGACACCCACCTGCCGAAACGCGCGAAGGAACTGCCGGCCCCGCTGCTCGCCGAACTCCCGCACGCCGACGTCGTGTTCCACGCCGGGGACTGGGTCGACACCGCCACCCTCGACCTGCTGGAGAACCGCTGCCGCCGGCTCGTCGGCGTGTACGGCAACAACGACGGACCCGAGTTGCGCGCCCGCCTCCCCGAGGTGGCGTACGCCGAACTCGACGGCCTGCGCTTCGGCACCGTCCACGAGACCGGCCCCGCCCAGGGCCGCGAGTCCCGCTGCGCCGCCCGCTTCCCCGACCTCGACGTCCTGGTGTTCGGGCACAGCCACATCCCGTGGGACACCACCGCCGCCACCGGCCTGCGGCTGCTCAACCCGGGCTCCCCGACCGACCGCCGCCGCCGGCCCCACTGCACCTACATGACCGCCACGCTCACCGACGGCCGCCTCACGGACGTGACCCTGCACCGGCTGCCGCCGCGCTGAGCGCAGTGTCGCCCGGCCCTGCCGGGACAGCCGACGCACGCGCGGACCACCGCACGGCTCCCATCGCTCAGGCCCGCCTCCTCCGACGTGCGCGTACGACCGCCACGACCACCGCGACGGCCGCCGCCACACCCACCGCAGCCGCCGCGCGTCTGGCGACCGCCGGGCCGACCGCGCGGAGCAGGTCCAGCGGTTCCGACGGCTCCGGGACCTCTGCAAGGTCCACAGGGCGGGGCTCCGCCGTCGGCTGCTCAACGGCCCCCGCGGGCGCCGGCGTGAGCCGCTCCGCCAGACATGCCGCGAACTCGCCGACCAGCCGGTCGCCCACCTCCGTCAGCACCCCGCGCCCGAACTGGGCCGGCCGCCCGGTCACCGCCAGATCGGTCCGCACCGACACCGCCGTACCGCCGTCGCGGCCGGTCAGCGTGCTGGTGACGGTGGCCCGTGCGGTGCCGGGCCCCCGGGTCTCCCGCCCGCTCGCCAGCAGCACCATGCGGTGCGCCGACTCGTCCTGCTCCTCGAAGACGGCGGTGCCCCGGTACGTCACCGTGACCGGTCCGACCTTCACCTTCACCGAGCCCGTCACGGTCTTGCCGTCGTACTCCTCCACCGTCGCCCCCGGCAGACACGGCGCGACCCGCTCGATGTCGAGGAGCGCCCGCCAGGCCTCGTCGACCGGCACGGGCACGGTGAACTCGTGGTGCAGCTCCATCTGTTCCTCCTCAACTGGCTTACGGCGACGGGTGGATCGCGCCCTCCGTGGCCGTCAGCGGAGCCCCGCTGCCGCCCCAGCGCAGCGCGACGATCTCGGCGGCGACGGACACGGCCACCTCCTCGGGCGTACGGGCCCCCAGGTCGAGCCCGACCGGCGAGCGCAGCCGGGACAGTTCACGCGGGGTGAGTCCGGCCTCGGTGAGCCGTTTCTCCCGCTCGTCATGGGTACGGCGGCTGCCCATCGCCCCGATGTATCCGGCGGGCCGGCGCAGCGCCTCCTCCAGCAGCGGCACATCGAACTTCGGATCATGGGTGAGCACACAGATCACCGTGCGCTCGTCGGTTTCGGTGCCGCGCAGGTAGCGGTGCGGCCAGTCGACGACGACCTCCACGCCGGGCGGGAAGCGCTTGGCGGTGGCGAAGACGGGGCGGGCGTCGCACACGGTGACCCGGTAGCCGAGGAAGTCGCCGATGCGGGCCACCGCCGCCGCGTAGTCGATCGCGCCGAACACCAGCATCCGCGGCGGCGGCGCGAAGGAGTGCAGGAACACCGAGACGGTGTCCTCGCGCCGTTCCCCGTGCGGCCCGTAGTGCCGAACCCCCGTGGCACCCAGGGCGAGTTCGCCGCGCGCGTCGGCGGTGACGGCCACGTCCAGGCCGCTCGCACCCAGCGTGCCGGACACCTGGTCCGGCCACACGGCGAGCGTGGCCCCGCGCGGCGCCGGCCCGTCGATCACGGTCGCCACGGTCACCGGGCGGCCCGCGGCGACCGACTCCGCGACCGCACCGAAGGACGGGTCGCGCTCGGCCGTCACGGGCCGGACCAGCACGGTGATCTCACCGCCGCAGGTCAGCCCCACCGCGAACGCGTCGTCGTCGCTGTACCCGAAGGTCTCCAGCCGTGCCTCGCCGCTCGCCACCACCTCCTGGGCGAGCTCGAACACCGCACCCTCCACGCAGCCCCCGGACACGCTGCCCACCACCTCGTCGTCCGGTCCCACGGCCATCGCGGCGCCCGGATCGCGGGGTGCGCTGCGGCTCACCGTGACGACCGTGGCCAGGCCGAACGGGGCCCGGTCCGTGTACCAGCCGTTCAGTGCCGGAAGGATGTCTCGCACGCTCCGCTCCTCTCACCGCGGCCGCGCACCACGGCCGCCAGCCGCTCCAGCGCCGCCAGGCTGTGCCCCTCGACGAAGGCGTCCACGCTCGGCAGCGCCGCCGCCATCCCGGCCGCCAGGGGCGCGTAACCGGGGCGTGCCTTGCGCGGATTGGCCCAGATCACCTGGTGTGCCAGCCGGTGCAGGCGCCGCATCTGGGCCCCGAGCAGCTGCGGATCGTCGCGCTCCCAGCCGTCGGACAGCAGCAGCACGACCGCGCCGCGCGCCATCCCCCGCTGCCCCCATCGATCGAGGAACTCGCGCAGCAGCTCCCCGAGCCGGGTGCCCCCGCGCCAGTCGGGCACGGCCGCCGCCACCTCCGCCATCGCCCGGTCGGGGTCGCGGTGGGACAGCTCCCGGGTCACCCGGGTCAGCCGCGTGCCGATGGTGAACACCTCCGTGCGCGCCCCGCGGGCGGCCGCGTGCGCGAAACGCAGCAGCGCGTCGGCGTACGGCGCCATCGAGCCGCTGACGTCCACCAGCAGCACCACCCGCCGCGGCCGCTCGGCCCGGGCGTGCCGCCGCAGCAGCGCAGGCTCCCCGCCGTGCCGCAGCAGCTCCCGCACCGTACGGTGCGGATCGACGTCGCCGCGGCGGGCCGGTCGCCGTCGTGCGGTGCGGCGCGCCTGCCCGGGCAGCGTGAACGCGGCCAGCAGCCGGTGCAGTTGCGCCCGTTCGGCGGCGTCCAGGTCGGCCACGTCACGGTGGCGCAGGACTTCCGCGGAGCTGGCGAGCGTGGCGGCGGGCGGGGCCCGGTCCTCGTCCGGCGCGGAGGTGCGGGGGCGGCTTCGGGCGTCGCGGACGACCAGGCCGAGGCGCGGCGGGGGAGCGGTACGGGCCGGTTCGGCCGCCGTCCCGCCGGAGCCGAAGTACGCCGCGAACACCCGCTCGTACCGCTCCAGGTCGTCCCGGTCGCCGCACAACGTCAGCCGCCCCGCCCAGTACACGTCCCGGCGCACACCGGGCCGCAGCACGTCCACGGCCCGCAGAAACGCGTGCACCCGCTCGGCGCTCGCGTCGACTCCGGCCGCCCGCAGTGCACGGGCGAAACCGAGGAACGCCGCCATGCCCATGCCCGTCACCTCCCGTGCGCCGCCAGCGCCGCCGTCAGGTCGAGCCGACGGGCCCGTTCGGTGTCCTCCCGGTACTTCAGCACCGAACCCAGCGTCGTCACCGCCAGCTCCGCGTCCACCTCACTCGCGCCCAGCGCGTCCAGGGCCGCCGCCCAGTCGATGGTCTCGGCCACGCCGGGCGGCTTGAGCAGGTCCTGTGCCCGCAGCGTCTGCACCAGCGCGGTCACCTGCTCGGCCAGCCGTGCCGCCACCCCGGGCAACCGCCGCCGCACGATGGCCAGTTCACGCTCGAAGGACGGATGGTCGAACCAGTGGTACAGGCAGCGCCGCTTGAGGGCGTCGTGCACCTCGCGGGTCCGGTTGGAGGTCAGCACCACCACGGGCGGCTCCTGGGCGCGCAGCGTACCCAGCTCCGGCACGGTCACCGAGAACTCCGACAGCAGCTCCAGCAGGAACGCCTCGAACTCGTCGTCCGCCCGGTCGATCTCGTCGATCAGCAGCACCGACGGAGTGGTCTCCAGGGCCTGCAGCAGCGGTCTGGCCAGCAGGAACCGGCGGTCGTACAGCTCGCCCTCCAGCCGCTCGGCATCCCTGACCCCGGCCGCCTCGGCGGCCCGCAGATGCAGCAGCTGGCGCGGGAAGTCCCAGTCGTACAGGGCCTGCGCGGCGTCGATGCCCTCGTGGCACTGCAACCGGATCAGCGGGGCGTCCAGCGCCTCGGCGAGGGCGGACGCGAGCGCGGTCTTGCCGACGCCCGCGTCGCCCTCGCAGAACAGCGGCCTGCCGAGCCTGAGGGTCAGGAAGCAGGCGACAGCCAGCCCCTCGTCGACGAGGTACCCCGTCTCCTCCAGCCGGGCCCGCACCTGCTCCGGGCCGTCCATCGGCGTGATCGGCCCTCACCCCATTCCGGCGGCGGCCAGGACCGCCCGCTTGGTCAGCACCCGCGCGAGGTGCGCCCGGTACTCGGGCGAGCCGGAGGGGTCCTGCGGCGGCCGGGTGCCGTCCGCCGCCGACTCCGCGGCCCGCGCCACGGCCGCCGCGTCCCCGGCACCGGACAGTGCCGCCTCGGCCGGCGCGGCACGCAGCGGGGTCGCGCCCATGTTGGACAGCCCGATCCGCGCCTCGGCGATGTGCCCGTCGTCGCGCCGCACCAGTGCGGCCACGCCGACGATCGGCCAGGACTGGGCGACCCGGTGGAACTTCTCGTAGTGGAAGCCCCAGCCGTCCGCCTTCGGGATCCTCACCTCCACCAGCAGCTCGTCGGGCGCGAGCGCGGTCTGCAGATAGTCGACGAAGAACTCGCGCGCCGGGATGGCGCGCCGACCGCCCGGACCGACGGCGACCAGTTCGCCTTCCAGCGCGAGCAGCACCGCCGGCAGGTCGCCGGCGGGGTCGGCGTGCGCGAGCGAGCCGCCGAGGGTGCCCCGGTGCCGTACGGCCGGGTCGGCGACCGTGGCCGTGGCGGCGGCGAGCAGCCCGGCGTGCCGGCGCACCAGCGGATCGCGCATCACGTCGTGGTGCGTGGTCGTCGCCCCGATGACCAGGGCGTCGCCCTCCTCGCGGACCCCGCGCAGCTCCGGGATCCGGCCGACGTCCACGACGAGTTCGGGGAAGGCGAGCCTGAGCCGCAGCAGCATCAGCAGACTCTGCCCGCCGGCCAGCACCTTCGCGTCCTCGCCCACGTCGGCGAGCGCACGTACCGCCTCGTCGACGGTCGTCGGCCGGGCGTAGTCGAATGCCGGGGGAATCATGCCTGCGCCTCCTTGACCGCACGCCATACGCGCTCGGGTGTACAGGGCATCCGCACGTCCGTCACGCCCAGCGGCCGCAGGGCGTCCACGATCGCGTTCACCACGGCCGGCGTGGACGCGATGGTGCCTGCCTCCCCGACTCCCTTGACGCCCAGGGAGTTCGTGGACGCCGGAGTCTCCGTCCGGTCGGTCACGAAGTCGGGCAGGTCGGGCGCGGACGGCACGAGATAGTCGGCCATGGTGCCGGAGACGAGGTTGCCGTCGTCGTCGTACACGGCTTCCTCGTACAGCGCCTGCGCGATGCCCTGGGCGAGTCCGCCGTGCACCTGACCCTCGACGATCATCGGGTTGATCACCCGGCCGACGTCGTCCACGCACACGTACGAGCGGATCCGGGTCTGCCCGGTCTCGGTGTCGACCTCGACGGCGCACAGGTGGGTGCCGTGCGGGTAGGAGAAGTTGTCGGGATCGACCACGTGCTCGGCGTTGATGGTCGGTTCCATGCCGTCGGGCAGGTCGTGCGAGGAGAACGTCTCGAAGGCGATCTCCTGGATGGTCTTGCGCGCCTCCGGGGAGCCCTTGACGGAGAACACACCGCTCGCGAACTCCAGGTCCTGCTCACTCGCCTCCAGCAGGTGGGCGGCCACCTTCCGTGCCTTCTCCACCACCTTCCGTGCGGCCTGCTGCACGGCCGTTCCGCCCACGACGAGCGACCGCGAACCATAGGTGTCCATGCCCTGCGGGCTGGCCTTGGTGTCGCCGTGCACCACCTCGACGTCCTCGAAGGGCACGCCCAGCGTGTCAGCGGCGATCTGGCTCCAGCACGTCTCATGTCCCTGCCCGTGCGGGCTCGTGCCGGTGACCACCTCGACCTTGCCGGTGGGCAGCATCCGGATGCTCGCCGCCTCCCAGCCGCCGGCCGCGTACCGCAGGTCCCGCAGCACCCGGCTCGGCGCCAGCCCGCACATCTCGGTGTACGTCGACACACCGATGCCGAGCCGCACGGTGTCCCCGCGCTCGTTGCGGTCCGCCTGCTCGGCGCGCAGCTTGTCGTACCCGAACAGCTCCAGGGCCTTGTCGGTGGCGGCCTCGTAGTTGCCGCTGTCGTACGTCAGACCCGCGATCTGCTCGTATGGGAACTCCTCGTGCCGGATCCAGTTGCGGCGCCGCAACTCCACCGGGTCCAGGCCGAGTTCGGCCGCCAGATCGTTCATGATCCGTTCGATGGCGAAGGTCGCCTCCGGGCGTCCGGCGCCGCGGTAGGCATCGGTGGGAGTGCGGGTCGTGAACACGCCGGTGCAGGTGAAATCGTAGGCGTCCATCTTGTAGATCGCCGGATACATGAACGCGCCCAGGATCGGGATGCCCGGTGTGACCAGCATCAGGTAGGCGCCCATGTCGGCCAGCAGGTCCACCTTCAGGCCGAGGAGCCTGCCGTCGCGCCTCGCGGCGATCTCGACGTCCTGGATCATGCCGCGGCCGTGGTGGGTGGCCAGGTAGCCCTCGGAACGGGACTCGGTCCACTTCACCGGCCGGCCCAGGCGGCGCGCGACGTCCAGGGCGATGGCCTCCTCGCCGTACACCTGCAGTTTGGAGCCGAAGCCGCCGCCCACGTCGGGGGCGACCACCCGCAGCTTGTGCTCGGGGACCCCGGTGACCACGGAGAGCATGACCCGCAGGATGTGCGGGACCTGCGTCGCCGAGTACACCGTGAACTCCCCGGACGCGGCGAGCGGGGTGACGACGACGGCGCGTGGCTCCATGGCGTTGGGGATGAGGCGCTGCTGGTGGTAGCGGCGCTTCAGCGTCACTTCGGCGCGGCCCCGCACGGCATCGAACGCCTCGCCGGTCCTCAGCGGCCAGACGTAGCAGCGGTTGGTGCCCTTGTCGCTGTGGACCAGCGGGGCACCGTCGGCGAGCGCGGCCTCCAGATCCAGAACGGGGGGCAGCGGCGTGTACTCGACATCGATCGCCTCCAGCGCGTCGGCGGCCGCATACCGGTCGCGGGCCACCACGACCGCCACGGGGTCGCCGGCGTACCGCACCTCGTCGACCGCGACCGCCGGATGGTCCGGCAGCACGATGTCCTCGGTCACCGGCCAGGCGCAGGGCAGCGAGCCCAGCCCGTCGGCGAGGTCGGCGCCGCTGAACGCCGCGACGACGCCAGGGCGTTCGAGGGCGGGGGAGACGTCGATCCGGTCGATGCGGGCGTGCGCCATGGGGCTGCGCAGGATCGCCAGGTACAGCAGCCCGGCGACCTGGATGTTGTCGGTCCAGGTGGTCTGCCCGGTCAGCAGCCGGGCGTCCTCCTTGCGGGCGCGGGAGCGGCCGACCTCGGGCTCGGCGATCCGGTCGGTCATGCCGTCACCTCCTCCTCGGAGGCGGCGAGCACCGCGCGCACGATGTTCTGGTAGCCGGTGCAGCGGCAGAGGTTGCCCTCCAGGGCGTGGCGCACCTCGTCGGGGGTGGGGTGGGGGTTGTCGCGCAGCAGATCGCGCGCCGCCATGATCATGCCCGGGGTGCAGTAGCCGCACTGCAGGGCGTGCCGGTCGTGGAACGCCCGCTGCAGCCCGGTCCACTCCCCGTCGGTGGCGAGTCCCTGGACGGTGGTCACCTCGGCGCCGTCCGCCTGGACGGCGAGCACCGAGCAGCTCTTGACGCTCACCCCGTCCAGGGCGACCGTGCAGGTCCCGCAGTTGGAGGTGTCGCAGCCCACGGGGGTGCCGGTCAGTCCCAGCCGGTCGCGCAGGTAGTGGATCAGCAGGAGCCGGGGCTCCACCTCGTCCTCGTACGTCGTGCCGTCCACTTTCACCGAGATACGGGTCATGTGCCCTCCCGAGCCGTGCCGGCGGAATGAGGGAAATCAGCGGCTGAGCGTGATGGAAGTCACTCTATGGCGAGGCCTGGTCGACGGCGAGTCGTGCGGCGGGCCTTGTTGAGCGTTAATCCGTTGCCCGTGGATGCCCGGTTCTGCTGCACTGCACGGACCCCGTCACCGCACCGTGAGGAGCAGCAGATGCGCACTGCGTTCATGTCCACCCAGGAAGGAATCCCCCTCATCACGAAGGACATGACGCTCAGTGCCCCTGCTCAACCTGGGAATCCTCGCGCACGTCGACGCAGGTAAGACCAGCCTGACCGAACGGCTGCTGCACACGGCCGGAGTGATCGACGAGATCGGCAGCGTCGACGCCGGCAGCACGCAGACCGACACCCTCGCGCTGGAACGGCAGCGCGGCATCACCATCAAGTCGGCCGTCGTCTCGTTCCCGGTCGACGACGTGACCGTCAACCTCATCGACACCCCCGGCCACCCGGACTTCATCGCCGAGGTGGAGCGGGTGCTCGGCGTCCTGGACGGTGCCGTGCTGGTCGTCTCGGCCGTCGAGGGCGTCCAGGCGCAAACCCGCGTCCTGATGCGGACGCTGCACCGGCTGCGCATCCCCACGCTGGTCTTCGTCAACAAGATCGACCGCCGCGGGGCGCGCTACGAGGACGTGCTGCGGGCGATCTCGCAACGGCTCACGGCGGCGGTCGTCCCCATGGGATCCGCCACCGGACTCGGTACCCGCGCGGCCCGCTTCACCCCCGGACTCGGCCCGGCCGCGCTCGACGTCCTCGCCGACCACGACGACGACCTCCTCAAGGCCTACGTCGAGGACACCGTCTCCGACGACCTCCTGCGCGCCTCCCTCACCGCCCGCACCCGGCAGGCCCTGGTCCACCCGGTGTACGCCGGCTCCGCCAGCACCGGAGCGGGCGTGGCCACGCTCCTCGACGGCATCAAGGAACTGCTCCCCGCCGCCGACGGCGACCCCGGCGGCCCCCTCTCCGCCACCGTCTTCAAGGTCGAGCGGGGACCGGCGGGGGAGAAGATCGCCTACGCGCGGATCTTCTCCGGCACCCTGCGCATCCGGGACCGGGTGCCGTGCGGCGACCCGGCCCGGGAGGGCCGGATCACCGCGATCAGCGTCTTCGACCACGGCATCGACGTCCGGAGCGACGCCGTCCCCGCCGGCCGGATCGCCCGGCTGTGGGGACTGTCCGACATCAGGATCGGCGACTCGATCGGCCTGCGGCGGGGATCGTACGGGCACCTGTTCGCCCCGCCGACCCTGGAAACGGTCGTCGTGCCGGGGCCGGCGGCGGACCGGCGCGCCCTGCACCTCGCGCTCACCCAGCTCGCCGAGCAGGACCCGCTCATCGGCCTGCGCCACGACGAGGTGCGCCAGGAGACGTCCGTGTCCCTCTACGGAGAGGTGCAGAAGGAGGTCGTCCAGGCGACGCTCGCCGACGAGTACGGACTGGACGTCGGCTTCCGGGAGACGACGCCGCTGTGCATCGAGCGGCCGGTCGGTACGGGGGCGGCGGCCGAGTTCAACAAGAGGGACCCGAACCCCTTCCTCGCGACCGTCGGACTGTGCGTCGACCCCGCACCGACGGGTTCCGGCACCGCCTTCCGGCTGGAGGTGGAGCTGGGGTCGATGCCGTACGCGTTCTTCAAGGCCGTCGAGGACACCGTCCGGGAGACACTCGCGCAGGGCCTGCACGGCTGGCAGGTCACCGACTGCACGATCACCATGACCCACTGCGGCTACTCGCCCCGTCAGAGCCACGCCCACCAGGGCTTCGACAAGAGCATGTCGAGCACCGGCGCGGACTTCCGCGGTCTGACGCCGCTGGTGCTCATCGAGGCGCTGCGGCGAGCGGGCACCCGGGTCCACGAGCCGATGCACCGCTTCCGCCTCGAGGCCCCGGCGGACACCCTGGGCGCGCTGCTGCCGGTCCTGGCCGGGCTGCGGGCCGTACCCCGGACGACCGAGACCCGGGGCGCGGGCTGTGTCCTGGAGGGCACGGTGCCGGCGGTCCACGTCCACGCGCTCGAGAAGCAGTTGCCGGGGCTCACCCGCGGGGAGGGCGAGCTGGAGAGCGCCTTCGACCACTACGCGCCGGTCGCGCACGGCACGGTTCCCGAGCGGCCGCGCACCGACCACAACCCCTTGAACCGGAAGGAATATCTGCTGAACGTGACGCGTCGCGTCGGCACTTGAGGTGGCCGAGAACGAACTTACTCCAGAGTCAGAAGTGTTGACGGTGTCCGGAAATGCTCGGACTGTAGTGGACATGCCGAATAGACGTGCGCGTCTGCTCGTTGTTCTGGTTCTCCTCTGTGGATTCCTGACGGCGGGCACCCGTCCCGCCACCGCCGACTCCCTCCCCGACTCCCTCTGGTTCGACGGCTCCCCGCTCACCGTGCAGAACGGCCGCTTCACCGACGCCTCCGGCCGGGAAGTGGTCCTGCGCGGCTACAACGTCTCCGGCGAGACCAAGCTGGCGGAGAACGGCGGCCTCCCGTTCGCCTCGGTCGCCGACGCCCGCAGGTCCGCGACCGCGCTGCGCGCCCTCGGTGGCGGCAACACCGTCCGCTTCCTGCTCTCCTGGGCCTACGCCGAGCCCGTGCGCGGCCAGGTGGACACGGCGTACCTCGCCGCCGCCACCGACCAGATGCGCGCGTTCCTCGACGCCGGCATCCGCGTCTACCCGGACTTCCACCAGGACCTCTACTCCCGCCACCTCTTCGGCCCCGACAGCTGGTACACCGGCGACGGCGCCCCCAAGTGGGCGGTCGACGCCGGGAACTACCCCGACGAGTTCTGCGGGATCTGCCTCTTCTGGGGTCAGAACATCACCCAGAACGAGGCTGTGAAGCGGGCGTCGTACGACTTCTGGCACAACGCGCACGGAGTCCAGGACGCCTTCCTCACCACGGCCCAGAAGACTATGGCCCACGTCAGACAGCACCTGTCGGCCGAGGACTTCGCGGGCATCGTCGGCTTCGACCCGTACAACGAACCGCACGCCGGCGTCTACGATCCGGGCCAGACCAGCCGCATCTGGGAACGGGACGTGCTGTGGCCCTTCTACGAGAAGTTCCGTGCCCGCATGGACGCGGCCGGCTGGCAGACCAAGCCCGCCTTCGTCGAGCCGAACCTGTTCTGGAACGCCAACCTCGACTTCCAGAAGGAGGAGGGCGGCCTGCTGGACGCGGGCACCCTCGGCCCCCGCTACGTCTTCAACACCCACTTCTACGACCAGAAGGCGATCTCGGGCGTCTTCATGTGGGGCAAGGCGGCCGACGGGCAGTACGCCGGCGACTTCGGCACGGTCCGCGACCGGGCGGCGGCGACGGCGACGCCCGCGATCGTCAGCGAGTTCGGCCATCCGCTGTCCAGCAGCGTCTCCGACAAGGCCCCGACCGTCCTCAAGGCCATGTACCAGGCCCTGGACTCCCGACTGCCGGGCGCGAGTTGGTGGTCGAACCCCGAGGCGTCGGGACCGGTCCTGTCCGGTACGCAGTGGCAGTGGGACATCTACAACGGCCGGCACCACGAGCTGATGAACGGCAACCCCGACAAGGTGCTCACCGAGGGCGACGCCTGGAACGACGAGGACCTGTCCGCCGTCCACCTGGACGACGCGGGCACGGCGGCGCTGCGGCAGGACGCGCGGCTCCTGGACCGGGTCTACCCGAGCGCGACCGCCGGTACGACGGTCGCCTTCACCTACGAGGACCGCTCCCGGGACGGCTCGACGACCCTGACCTGGAATCCGGTGCCGGGTTCGCTGCCGAATGTGGCCCGTCTGGTCGGCTCGGGCCAGTACGCGCTGCTGCTGTGGCGGTCGGACGGCGGGGAGGCGCCCACGGAACTGCATCTGCCGGCGTCGTTCCCGACCCCGGCGACCACGGTGGTCTCCGATCTCGGCACGGTGTACGCCCCGCCGTCGTACACCGGCACCACCCCGGTCGGCGTGGCCGCCGAGCCGGGCGGGACGGGCAGCCGCCGCCTGCTGCTCACCGCGCCGGACTCGGGCGTCCTGCACTACGCGCTGGTGACCAACGGGGCGACGGCGCCGTCCGCGGACCTGCTGGGCGCGGCCCGCGCCGAACTCACGGCGTGGGCCGCGCGGGCGGTCAACTAGCCGACGGGCCGGTCCAGTCGGCGGGCACCTGGGCCAGGCGCACGCGCTGGGGGTGGTCGCCGACCGGGACCGACACCGTCTTGCGGCCGGTGGCGAAGTCGATCGCGGTGACCTGGTCGGCGCCGCTCTCGGAGACCACGCAGGACCTGCCGTCACCGCTGACGGTCGACCAGTAGGGCTTGGAGACGGGAACGAGAGGACCCTCCTGGAGGGTGGCCCGGTCGACGACGGTCGCGTAGTCGTCCATGGTGCCCGCGATGCACAGCTTGGTCCCGTCGGGCTTCATGGTGATGCCGTGGTGGCGCGAGTCGTTGACCCAGGTGGTGCGGTCCTCGCTGGTGTCCGGGTTCTCGGGGAGGGTCTTGGTGCGGGTGATCTTGTCGGAGGCGACGTCGTACTCGAAGAAGCCGTTGAAGAACGACACCTGGAAGTACAGCTTGCTCTCGTCGGGGCTGAAGGCGGCGGGGCGGACGGCGTCCGAGTGGCCGTCGAGGCCGATCGCGTCCAGGCGCGCGCGCATGTCGATCACCTTGACCTGCTGGAACGTCCTTGCGTCGACGACGGTGATACGGCGGTCGCCCTTCGTCCAGTCCAGCCAGGGCTCGTCGAGGGCGGTGTTGACGTCGCCGATGGCCATGTTCCAGATGTACTTGCCGTCCCGGCTGAAGACGTTCTCGTGCGGCTTGTCGCCGGTGGCGAACGAGCCGACCTGCTTGCCGGTGTCGATGTCCAGTACGTGCACGGTGTTGGACGTCGAGGCGGAGACGGCGACGCGGGTGCCGTCGGGGGAGACCGCCATGTGGTCGGAGCGGTAACCCGACACGGGGAAGCGCCAGTTGACGTCACCGGTGGCGAGGTCGACGGAGACGACGTCGGCGAAGCTCGGCCGCGAGACGACCATCGATCTGCCGTCCGGGGTGGAGTACATGTCGTCGACGAACTGGTCGTGTCCCTCGCCGACACTGTTGCGGATCGCCATGAAGTAGATCCACTTGATGGGGTCGGCGTTGATCTCCGCCAGCCGCTCCTCCTTGTCGGGGATGACGTTGATGCGGCCGATCTTCGCGAAGTCGCCGGTGGACCTGATGACATCGGCGGTGCCGTCCCAGTTGTTGCCGACGAACAGCACCTCACGCAGGGCGGCGGAGTCGGGGCCGTTGTCGGCGGCGGCGGTGGTCGCGGGGGCGGTGAGGGTCAGGGCGAGGGCGGCTGCGATGGAGCAGAGGTGCCTGGGGCTGATGGCAGGCATGGGTGCTCTCTCTCCTCTGGAGATGGGGGGCTGGCGCGAGCATGCCAATGAACGAATCTGAATACGAAGTCGTTCAGAGTTTGACTTACTGGAAAGTAAGGAGCGAGCACCCTTCTCCACAAGACTGCGTACACGACAAAATTGGCGAACGGCGAAGGACGGGAGGGACGTTGGCAGGCAGGCTCAGGGCGCCGACCGGCCGCTACGGCGGCAGGTCCGCCGAGGAACGGCAGGCCGAGCGGCGCCGACGCTTCCTGGACGCGGCGCTCCAGCTCTTCGGCGACAGCCCCGGCTACCGGTCCACGACCGTCGCGGCGCTCAGCGAGGCCGCGGGACTGTCCACCCGGCAGTTCTACGAGGAGTTCCGCACCCTGGAGGACGTACTGGCCGACCTGCACCTGAGGGTCAACGACTGGGCCGAGGAGGCCGTGCTGGCTGCGGCGGCCGACACCGAGGGCCTGCCGATCGAGGACCGCGCCACCGCCATCTTCCGTTCCTACGCCGGGAACGTCACCGCCGATCCCCGCCGTATCCGCATCACCTTCGTCGAGATCGTCGGCGTCAGCCCCCGCCTCGAGGAGCAGCGGCTCGCCCGCCGCGCCCGCTGGGTCGACTTCATCTGCGCCGAGGCGCAGGCCGCCGCCGAACGCGGGGAAGCGGCACCCCGCGACTACCGCCTCGCCGCCACCGCGTTCATCGGCAGCGTCAACGGACTGATCCACGACTGGAGCGCCGGTTGGGTCCCGGCGACGCTGGACGAGGTGGTCGACGAGCTCGTACGGCAACTGCTGGGGATCCTGCGGCCGGGGGGCTGGAGCCCGACGGCGGCCTGACGCACCACGGTGAACGGGCCTGGGGTGCACGGCCCCGGACCGCGTGACCGAGGCCGTGCGGCACCGTACTGACTACTCCTGCTCGTCCCAGGCCTGGATCAGGGTCTGTTCGGCGATCTTGCCGCCGCGCAGCGTGATCATCGACTCGGCGAGGACGCGGGCCCCGTCGGCGTACTCGCAGGACTCGCTGAAGGCGGCGCGGTTGCCCTGGATGACGCAGTTCTCCAGCTTGTGCGTCATGTCGCGGCTGTAGACGTCGTCGAGCATGGCGCTGATCTCGTCGCGGCCGTGCAGCACCCGTGGGTGGCTGGGCTGTGAGTTGTGGTCCACCACACGCAGTTCGGCGTCGTCGGCGTAGAGCGACAGGAGAGTGTTCGGATTGCCTTCTATGCCCCGGCGCAACGTCTCGGTGTCGAAGCTGGGGCTTGCCGCAGTACCCATCGTGACCTCCTTGGGGGGCCGCGGCCCGGCGGGGGAAGCGGGCCGCGGAGGCCTCTCCTACGAGATTCCTCCGCCCGGTCGGCCTCGGCAAGCGCGGCCGGTGCCGATGCCCAGGGTGCCGGCAGGCCCGACCGGCCCGGCCGCTCAGTCGGCGTCGGCCGTGGCGAGGAACTGGGTGGCCGCCAGCTCCGCGTACAGCGGGTCTGCGGCGACGAGTTCACGGTGGGTGCCCACCGCACGGACCTTGCCGGCGTCCATGACCACGATCCGGTCGGCCATCGTCACCGTGGACAGCCGGTGGGCGACGACCAGCACCGTGGTCGTCCGGGCCACATCGGCGACGGTGTCGCGCAGCGCCGCCTCGTTCACCGCGTCCAGCTGCGAGGTCGCCTCGTCGAGGAGCAGCAGCCGGGGGCGGCGCAGCAGCGCGCGGGCGATCGCCACCCGCTGCCGCTCACCGCCCGACAGCTTGGTGCCGCGGTGCCCGACGAGCGTGTCCAGTCCGCGCGGCAGCCGCCCGACCAGAGCGTCGAGCCGGGTCGTCTTCAGCACCCGCGCCAGGGTGTCGTCGTCCGCCTGCGGGTTGCCCAGCAGCAGGTTCTCGCGCAGCGAGCCCGACAGGACGGGCGCGTCCTGCTCGACGTAGCCGATCGCGGACCGCAGCTGCTGCAGCTCCCACTGGGCGAGTTCCCGGCCGTCCAGCGTGATCCGGCCCGACTCGGGGTCGTAGAACCGCTCGATGAGGGAGAAGACGGTGGTCTTGCCCGCTCCGGACGGGCCGACGAACGCCGTCATGCCCCGCGCGGGCACGGCGAAGGTCACCCCGTGGTGGACGTACGGCAGATCGTCGGCGTACCGGAAACGGACGTCGGTGAAGGCCAGCGCGGCCGGTTCGGCGTCGGCCGACGGCAACGGGGCGGCCTGGGCCACGGGTTCGGCGGGCAGCCGCAGCGCCTCCTGGATACGGGACAGCGCCGCGGCACCGGTCTGGTACTGGGTGATCGCACCGACGACCTGCTGGATCGGCGACATCAGATAGAAGACGTACAGCAGGAACGCGACCAGTGTGCCGACGTCCACGGCGCCGGTCGCGACCCGGGCCCCGCCCACCGCGAGCACCGTGATGAAGGCGATCTGCATCGCCAGTCCGGCCGTGTTGCCCGCGGCGGCCGACCACTTGGCGGCGCGCACGCTCTGCCGCCAGGACTCCTCGGCCGCGGAGTGCAGCGTCTGCTCCTCCCGGTGCTCGGCGCCGGACGCCTTCACCGTGCGCAGCGCGCCCAGCACCCGCTCCAGCGAGGCGCCCATCACACCGACCGCGTCCTGCGCCTGCCTGCTGGCCCGGTTGATCCGGGGCACGATCACGCCGAGGACCGTGCCCGCGCACAGGATCACGGCCAGCGTGACACCGAGCAGCACGGGGTCGACGAAGCCCATCATCACCACGGTCGCGACCAGTGTGAGCCCGCCGGTGCCGAGGCCCACCAGAGAGTCGGTGGTGACCTCGCGCAGCAAGGTGGTGTCCGAGGTGATGCGGGCCATCAGGTCGCCCGGCTCGGTGCGGTCCACGGCCGATATCCGCAGGCGCAGCAGATACGAGGACAGGGTGCGCCGCGCGCCGAGCACCACCGACTCCGCGGTGCGCCGCAGCACGTACGAACCCAGCGCGCCCACCGCCGCGTTGGCGACGACCAGCGCCGACATCGCGACCAGCGCACCGGTGATGGCCCGGTCGTGGGAAAGGTCGTCGATCAGGTCCCGCGCGACCAGCGGCAGCAGCAAGCCGGTGGCCCCGGTGACCAGCGAGAGCACCGCGCCCGCGAGCAGGGCCCACCGGTGCGGCCGTACATAGCCGAGGAGCATGCGCCACGGGGGCGTACTCGTCTGCGTCTGTGCCTTGCTCACGCTGCTCCTTCGCCGGTCGAACAGGGCGTTCAGCCTACGGTGGAGCCGAGCCGTACGGCCGCCCCCGGTCGGCCTACCGGGCCGCGAGCGCCGCCAGGGTGGCGTCCAGATCGGCGGCGCGCGGCCGGTTGTGCGGCAGCTTCCCGAGCATGACCGCCATGCCGCAGGTGTTGGTCAGGGCGGAGAAGACGAGTCCGCCCGCGATCCCGGCGGAGAGCAACTGCCAGGCGGGGTGCAGGAGTCCGAGACCGAGGCCGGTCAGGACGATACTGCCCGCGGTGAACCGGACCTGGCGTTCCATGGACCAGGTCGTGCGCGCATTCTGCTGCGGGCGGCCCAGTTCGTGACCGCGCCGGGACCACTCCTGGGTTCCGCCAGTCAGCGTCATCGCGCCGATGCCCTCCGCGGCGAGGGCCGTGCAGGCCTGCTCGGAGCGGGCCCCGGAGGCGCACACCATGAGCAGTTCGCCGGTCACCTCACGGAGCGTGGGCAGGGCCCGGCGGAGCTGGTCCAGGGGGATGTTGAGGGCGCCGGGGACGTGGCCGGTGGCGTACTCGCCCGGGGTGCGGACGTCGATGACGGTGAGCTCGGGCAGCCGGGTCCGGGCCTCGTCGGCGTCGAGAGTGCGGGGAGTGGTCATGGTGCGTGCGATCCTTCCTTGGCATCCGGTGAAGGGAGACAGTCCCGAGGGGCGGGTAAAATACCCCTCAGGGTATACAGAGGAGTGGGTGACTGTGGATCTGCGGTTCGAGGGTGATGAGCTGAAGTCGGTGCTGAACCGGCTGCGCCGGGCGCAGGGGCAGATCTCCGGTGTGATCAGGATGATCGAGGAGGGCCGCGACTGCGAGGACGTCGTCACGCAGCTCGCCGCCGCCTCGCGCGCCCTCGACCGGGCAGGGTTCGCGATCATCGCGACGGGGCTCCAGCAGTGTCTGACCGACGCCGGGAACGGTGACGGCAACGGCGAGACCACGGACGAGATGAAGGCCCGCCTGGAGAAGCTGTTCCTCTCCCTGGCCTGACCGTCCGGCCCGCTCTCACAGGACGGCGTCGGCCAGCATGAACGCGGCCACCGCCAGCAGGGCGCCGGCGAAGATCCGCTGGAGCGAACCGGCGGAGATCCGGGCCGTGAGGCGTTTGCCGTCCCATGCGGCGAGGACCGACGCGGCGGCGAAGGGCGCGACACGCGCCCAGTCGACGCTCACGTCCGCCCCCGCCCGGGCCGCCAGCGCGACCAGCGAGTTGAGCGTGATGACCAGCAGGCTCGTGCCCACGGCCGCCCGCATGCGCAGCCCCACCACGTTCACCAGCGCCGGTACGGCGAGAAAGCCGCCGCCCACCCCCAGCGCCCCGGTGACCGCGCCGAGGCTCGCCCCGGCCGTGGCGACCCGAACCGGGTGGGTCGGCGCCTCGGTGGGCGCGGAGGCCGACGGCCGCAGCATCCGCAGCGCGGCGACTGCGGCGATCACGGCGAAGGCGCCGGTCAGCACTCCGGCCGGGAGCCGGGCCGAGACCGCACCGCCGACCGCCGCGGGCCCGAGTCCCGCGAGGGCGAACAGGAGGCCGGGCCTCCACCGCACGGTGCCCTCGCGGGCATGCCCGACCAGGGCGGTGGCGGACGTGACGGTGACGACGACCAGGCTCGCGGTAGCGGCCGCGGCAGGGGTGAGGCCGAGCAGGTAGATCAGCGCGGGCACCGCCAGCACGCTCCCACCGCCCCCGAGGGCGCCCAGGGCGAGACCGGTGAGGGCCCCGGCGGCGAGGGCGAGGACGAACGCGCTCACGCGGGAGAGGTGCGCTGCTCGTCGCGCACGACCGGCAGACCCGCCTCGGCCCACGCGCGCATACCGCCCGCGACGTCTGCCACGCGGACGCCGCGCGCGGCGAGCAGGTCGGCCGCCTCGCGGGAGCGACGCCCGGAGCGGCAGATCACGACGACCGGCCGGCCCTGGGCACCCTGGGGCAGCTCACCCCCGGCCGCGAGGCCGGACAGCGGGGCGGGCACGGCGCCGGGGGCGTGTCCCGCGGCCCACTCGGCCGGTTCACGCACGTCCAGGAGTACGGCGTCCGCGCGCGTTCGGCCGCGTGCCTCGGCCGGAGTGAGGCGGGCCAGGACCAGCCCGGCCTCGCGCGCTGCGTCGAAGCGGTCGTCGACGGCGACGACCGCACGCCCCGCCGCGTCGAGGACGGACGCCGCGATGGCAGCCCGCATCCCCCCGGCGCAGTGCACCCACACAGTGCCGTCCGGAATCTCCGCGAGCCGGTCTCGTAGCTGGTGCAGCGGAATGTGCAGGGAGCCCGGGATGTGCCCGGTCGTGCGCTCGGAGTCGCGTCGCACGTCGAGGATCACGACAGCTTCCTGTCGCGCTACCAGCTCCGCGAAGGTGGCCCGCGGAAACGCGCGGGGCTGCTCTCCCGCCGGCATCCAGTCGTCGGGCGAGCCGGTCGCCGCCGCGGCGGGCCGGTCGATACCGACCCGGACGAGTTCGCGCTGGGCGTCGGCCAGTTGGGCGGCCGACTCGGCGAGCAGTGTGACCGGCTTGCCCCAGGGCAGCAGCCAGGCCAGATACGTGGCGAGTTGCCCGTCGGCCTCGAAGTTCAGCGCCCCGGCGACATGCCCCTCGGCGAACGCGACCCGGTTGCGCAGGTCCACCACCCATTCGCCGGCGGCCAGCCGGGCTCGGATCTCCTCGGCGTCCGCGCGGCGGGGCGGGGTGAGGTCGACGGGGGCCGGGCCCCCGGCGTTGGCCGGGCCCATGTGGGCGTAGTACGCGGGCACGTCGTCGAGCTCGGCCAGCAGGTCGACGACGAACGCGTCGACGTCCTTGACCAGGGCCTCGTTGACGAGACGCTCCCGGCCGATGGTCGTCTGTGCGCCCGCGTCGCTCTGCCCGGCGGAACAGAAGCTGCCGAAGCCGTGGGTGGGCAGCACCGCGGTGTCGTCCGGCAGTTCGTCGGCCAGGCGGTGCGCGGAGTCGTGCTGCGCCCGCGCCAGGTGCTCGGTCAGCCGCGGCTCGACCAGATCGGGGCGCCCGACCGTGCCGATCAGCAGGGAGCCTCCGGTGAAGACGGCCACCGCCTGTCCATCGTCCTCAAGGACGTACGACGTGTGGTGCGGGGTGTGGCCGGGCGTGGCCAGCGCGCGCAGCGCCAGGCCCGCCTCGATCTCCGCCCGGTCCCCGTCGGCGACCGGCACGCGCTCGTACGCCACCCGGGCTCCCGCCGGCACCAGATACGCGGCGCCGGTCACCCGGGTCAGCTCCAGGCCGCCGGTGACGTAGTCGTTGTGGACGTGGGTCTCGACCACGTGCGTGATGCGCACGCCCCGCCGGGCGGCGACCGCGATCACCCGATCGACGTCGCGCGGGGGATCGACGACGACGGCGCTGTGCACACCCCCCGCCACATAGCCCCGGTTGCCCAGCCCCGGCACTTCGATGGTGTCGACGAAGTACACGGCAGCACTCCTCTCCTCGCGAAACCCGGGATCGATTACCCCTGGGGGTATATCGTCACCGTAGCAGAATTACCCCCGGGGGTATCTGGAGAGGTGGCCGGAAGCAGCCGTGACCCTCCGCCGACAGGCAGGCAAACCGCACCCTTACCGATCAGTCGCGCGTAAGGTCGGCACCGGGACGGACGCCCGCCGAGAGAAGGGGTCAGCACGATGGCGCAGGAAGTACGTGGCGTGATCGCACCGGGGAAGGACGAGCCGGTCCGGGTCGAGACGATCGTCGTGCCCGACCCCGGCCCGGGGGAGGCCGTGGTGCGGGTCCAGGCCTGCGGGGTCTGCCACACCGACCTGCACTACAAGCAGGGCGGCATCAACGACGAGTTCCCCTTCCTGCTCGGCCACGAGGCCGCCGGGATCGTCGAGACGGTCGGCGACGGCGTCACCGAGGTGGCGCCCGGGGACTTCGTGATCCTCAACTGGCGTGCCGTGTGCGGCCGTTGCCGGGCCTGTCTGCGCGGCCGGCCGTGGTACTGCTTCGACACCCACAACGCCACACAGAAGATGACCCTCGCCTCGACCGGCCAGGAGCTCTCCCCGGCCCTCGGCATCGGCGCCTTCGCCGACAAGACACTGGTCGCGGCCGGCCAGTGCACCAAGGTCGACCCCGCGGTCTCCGCGGCCGTCGCCGGACTGCTGGGCTGTGGCGTCATGGCCGGCATCGGCGCCGCGATCAACACGGGGAACGTCGGCCGTGGCGACACGGTCGCCGTCATCGGCTGCGGCGGCGTCGGCGACGCCGCCGTCGCCGGGTCGCACCTGGCCGGCGCGGCGAAGATCATCGCGGTCGACATCGACGACCGCAAACTGGAGACCGCCCGCACGATGGGCGCCACCCACACCGTCAACTCGGCGCAGACCGACCCGGTCGAGGCGATCCGCGAGCTGACCGGCGGCTTCGGCGCCGACGTCGTCATCGAGGCGGTCGGCCGCCCGGAGACGTACAAGCAGGCCTTCTACGCCCGCGACCTGGCCGGCACGGTCGTCCTGGTCGGCGTCCCCACTCCCGACATGAAGCTCGAACTCCCGCTGCTGGACGTCTTCGGCCGCGGCGGAGCGCTCAAGTCCTCCTGGTACGGGGACTGCCTGCCCTCCCGCGACTTCCCCATGCTGATCGACCTGCATCTGCAGGGGCGCCTGGACCTGGCCGCGTTCGTGACCGAGACCATCCAACTCGACGAGGTGGAGGAGGCGTTCGAGCGGATGCACCGCGGCGACGTGCTGCGCTCGGTGGTGGTGCTGTGATGACCGCCCGCATCGAACGACTCGTCACCTCCGGCCGGTTCACCCTCGACGGCGGCACATGGGACGTCGAGAACAACGTGTGGCTCGTCGGCGACGACCACGAGGTCGTCGTCATCGACGCCGCCCACGACGCGGACGCCATCGCCGAGGCGGTCGGCGACCGCCGCCTGACGGCCATCGTGTGCACCCACGCCCACAACGACCACATCGACGCCGCCCCCGCCCTCGCCGAGCGCACCGGAGCCGTCATCTGGCTGCACCACGACGACCTGCCGCTGTGGAAGCAGACCCACCCCGACCGCGATCCGGACTCCTGGCTGCTCGACGGCCAGATCATCGAGGCCGCCGGCGCCGACCTGACGGTTCTGCACACGCCCGGCCACGCCCCCGGCGCGGTCTGCCTCTACGACCCCGGGCTCGGCACGGTCTTCACCGGCGACACCCTGTTCCAGGGCGGCCCGGGCGCGACCGGCCGCTCCTACTCCCACTTCCCGACCATCATCGACTCCATCCGCGACCGCCTCCTCACCCTCCCGCCCGAGACCAAGGTCCTCACCGGTCACGGCGACCCGACCACCATCGGAGCCGAGGCACCGCACCTGGAGGAGTGGATCGCGCGAGGCCACTGAAAAAAAGGGGCAGAAGACGTCCGGATTTCGCGGCATGCTCGTCGGCGACAGAGTCGGACGGGCACGGGAGGACGGACATGCCGGGACCTCTGAAGGGCAGGGTCGCGCTGGTCGCCGGTGCGACCCGCGGTGCGGGCCGCGGAATCGCGGTGGAGCTCGGCGCGGCCGGCGCCACCGTCTACGTCACCGGCCGCAGCACCCGCGAGCGGCGCTCCGAGTACGACCGCCCCGAGACCATCGAGGACACCGCGGACCTGGTCACCGAGGCCGGCGGCCACGGCATCGCCGTACCCACCGACCACCTCGATCCGGCCCAGGTCCGCGCCGTCGTCGACCGCATCGCCGACGAGCACGGCCGCCTCGACGTCCTCGTCAACGACATCTGGGGCGGCGAGAAGCTCTTCGCCTGGGACAGCCCCGTCTGGGAACACGACCTCGACAACGGCCTACGGCTGCTCCGCCTCGCGGTCGAGACGCACGCGATCACCAGCCACCACGCCCTGCCCCTGCTGCTGCGCCACCCCGGCGGACTGGTGGTCGAGATGACCGACGGCACGCAGGAGTACAACCGCGAGAACTACCGCAACTCCTTCTTCTACGACCTGGCCAAGTGGTCCGTCCTGCGCATGGCCTTCTCCCTCGGCCATGAACTGGCTCCGCGCGGGGCCACCGCCGTCGCGCTGACCCCGGGCTGGCTGCGCTCGGAGATGATGCTCGAAATCTTCGGCGTGCGGGAGGAGAACTGGCGCGACGCCCTCGACCGGGTCCCCCACTTCGCCATCTCGGAGACCCCGCGCTACGTCGGCCGCGCCGTCGCCGCCCTCGCCGCCGACCCCGACGTGGCACGCTTCAACGGCCGCTCGCTCTCCAGCGGCGACCTCGCCCAGGAGTACGGCTTCACCGACCTCGACGGCAGCCGCCCCGACGCCTGGCGCTACCTCGTCGAGGTCCAGGACGCGGGCAGACCGGCGGACACCACCGGCTACCGGTGACGTGCCGGCGGCGGATATCACCGTTCGGTCGCAGTTGGTGCGTGCCTACAACCCATTCCCGTCGATGTCGGTCTAGCTGGCAGAGATTGCGCGAGATCCGCGCATTCCAGGTGAAAGGCAAGGCCGGGCATGGGGGACATACGCAGCCGGGTAACCGTTGTTCTGGGGGCCACCGCGCTGGTGGCGCCGCTCACGCTCGCGCTGGGCGCCGGCACGGCGCAGGCGGCGAGCTGCACCACGCAGACAGGTCCGTATCAGAAGCAGGTGGAGAAGTTCCTCGGGCGGCCGGTGGACGGTGTGCAGTCCGCCGGGGACTGCAAGGCGATCCAGGCCTTCCAGACCAAGCACGGCATAAAGCCGAACATCGGCTACGCGGGCCCCGTCACCTGGGGCGTGATGGACCTGATGCTCAAGCAGCGGGCCGTCGGGAACACGCCCAACAAGGACGGCAAGTGTCCCGTGAACAAGGGCCGCATCGCCTGCGTGAACCTCACGCTCCAGCTCAGCTGGATCCAGGACGGCAAGAAGCTCGTCCACGGCCCCGTTCCGGTGCGCACCGGGCGCGACGGCTACGAGACCCGCACCGGCCTGAAGAAGATCTACTGGCGCAACATCGACCACGTGTCGACCATCTACAACGTGCCGATGCCCTACAGCCAGTTCTTCGACGGCGGCCAGGCCTTCCACTCCGCCGGCGTCAGCATGTGGAACCCGCCCGGCTCGCACGGCTGCGTCAACATGACCGGCACCGCCGCCAAGAAGTACTGGTCGCTGCTGAAGAAGGGCGACGACGTCTACGTGTACGGCCGTAAGCCGGGCACCTGACGATGCCCGGCCCACCCCGGACGCGTCACACCTGAGGCGCGTCCCCGAAGTCCGGGATCTCCAGCCGTACCCCGCCCTGCCGGGCGGACTCGTGGGCGATGATGCCCGGCAGGGTGTAGCGGGCCGCCACCCATGCGTTCACCGACGGCAGGGTGCGGGTGTTCACCGCGGTCACGAAGTCGTCCACCAGGAAGTGGTGGCTGCCCTCGTGGCCGTTGTGCAGGTGGTCGAACTCCCGCGGCAGGCGGGAGCGGTCGTGCACGAGCGCCGACCCGGAGGTGAAGGCGGCCCGGAGGTCCGGCGCGATGTGCTGGAGTGACGGGTCGTCAGCGGACATGGTGGGCTTGGGCTCGAGCAGCTCGCTGATGTCCTCCACACCGTTCTTGTCCTGCCACAGGGCGACCGTGGCGAGCTGCTCCATGCTCCCTTCCGTCCCGAAGAACCGGAAACGCGACTCCCGTATGTGCGAGGGGTAGCCCACCCGCCGGAACTCGTTCGTACGGAACGACCCGCCGCCCGCCACCTCGAACAGCGCGGTGGCGTTGGAGACGTCGTTGTCGAACTGACTGACCGACCGGTCGAAGACCCCGTCGCCCCGCTCGTCGACCACACCGATCGCCGACACGCTCACCGCGTGCGTCTGCCAGGCGCCCAGCACCCCGCCCACCGAGTGCGTCGGGTACAGCAGCGGGGGATAGCTGGCGGTCGCCTTCCAGTTCTCGCCGCCGCTGTACTGGTAGGCCTCGTAGAACCCCAGATCCATGTCGTGGACGTAGTCGCCCTCGGCGTAGAAGATCCGCCCGAAGGACCCCTTCGCGATCTGGTTGCGGGCGTGCACGGTCGCCGGGTTGTACTGGCTGGTCTCGCCCATCATGTACGTCAGTCCGGTCGCCTTGACCGTGTCGATGATCGCCGCAATTTCGTCCGTGCTGATCGCCATGGGGACGGCGGAGTAGACGTGCTTTCCGGCGTTCAGACCCTGGAGGACCAGCGGGCCGTGCGTCCAGCGCTGGGTGAAGATTGCGACTGCGTCGACCGCCTTCGACTCCAGCATGGCCTCGTACGTCGGGAAGGTGCCCGTGAGGCCTTCGGCGGCGGCCAGTTGCCCGGCCCGTTCGGGGAGCAGGTCGGTGACGTGGACGTCGCTGACGCCGGGGTGGGCGAGGAACAGTTTGGCGAACTGCCCGGAGAACTGCCCGGCGCCGACGATGCCGAGGGAGAACGTCATGTAAGTGGTGCCCTTCACTGGTCGAGGATCAGGTTGATCTGGTCGGTGGTCTGGTCGAGGCTGTTCACGGACTTGCCGTTGCCGTAGATGGCTTCCATCTCGGGTTGCATGAGGGCCGTGACGTCCGCCGCGTAGTTGGTGATCGGGTAGGAGAAGGTCCGGAAGTTCTTCTTGTCGTCCACGGGCTGGGTGAAGGCCGAGACCTCGATGCCCTTCTTCTTGTAGGCGGCAATGGCGGCATCGGTGCCTGCCGGAGTGGCGGGGAAGACGACGCCGTGGTCGCCCACGACCTTCTGGCACTTGTCGGAGGCCAGGTAGGCCACCCATTTGCGGGCGCCCGCCTTGTTCTTGGAGGCCTTGCTGATGGAGTCGGCGAGGCCGTTCATCATCGTGGCGCGCTTGCCGGTCGGGCCGACGGGAGTGAGGGCGGTCCTGATGTCCCTGTCCTTGAACCCGTTGTAGGTGGAGATCATCCAGGCGCCGTCGAAGACGGCGGCGGCCTTGCCCGCGGCGATCTGCGTGTTGCCCTGGTTGGACTGGACGTTGTAGTCGGAGAAGGGGGCCATGTATCCCTTCTCCGCCAGGCCGAAGTACCACTCGATGACGGACTTGAAGGTCTTGCTGTCGTACTGGTACTTCGTTCCCCAGCGGGCCTTCTCCGTGTAGCTCCACCCGGCGGATCCGGTGAAGGGACTCCACTGTGTCTGGCCGTCGCCGTAGCCGCCGCCCTGGGTGGCCAGCCCGTACACCTTGACGTTGTTCCTGTCGAAGCCCGGCTCGTCGCCCCGCTTGCCGTTCCTGTCGACGGTGAGACGGGCGATGGCCTTCTCGAAGCTGCCGCCGTCCTCGGGGTTCCAGGAGAGGCCGCCCAGCTGCTCGGCGGTGAGCCCGGCGTCGTTCGCCATCTTCTCGTTGTAGAAGAGTGCGACGGTGTCCCAGTCCTTCGGGGCGCCGTAGCGGTGGCCGTCCTGGCCGATCCAGTTGGCGGCGAGGCCCGGCTGGTAGTCGGAGTCCTTGATGCCCAGGTCGTCCAGCGGCTCCAGCACCTGCAGATCGGCGAACTGGCCGAACTTCTGGATGTGGTCGGTGAACACGTCCGGCTGGGTGCCCGCGATGAACCCGGCGGTGAGCTTGGTCCAGTAGTCGCTCCAGCCCAACTGCGTGATCCTGACCTCGAGTCCGGGGTTCTCCTTCTCGAACCCCTTCGCGCAGGCCTGGTAGGCGGGCAGCTGGTTGGCGTCCCACAGCCAGTAGGTCACGGTGTTCGCGGACGACCCGGTGGAGTCGCCCTTCGCGCATCCGGTCACCAGGGCCAGCGTGAGCGCTCCGGCCAGCGCGGTCAGCGTACGAAGTCGCATCAGTGGTCCCTCACTTGATCCCGGTGAAGCCGATGGAACTGACGATGCGGCGGGCGAAGCAGGCGAAGAGCACCAGCATCGGCAGCGCGGCGATCAGCGTCGCCGCCGTGAGCCCGGACCAGTCGACGCCGGTCGCCGGGGTCTGCGCCCGGAAGATCGCCAGCGCCACGGTCAGCACGCGCGAGCTGTCGCTGTAGGAGACCATCAGCGGCCAGAAGTAGTCGTTCCAGGAGGTGATGTACGTCAGCACGGACAGCGTGAGGATCGGCGTGGACGCCATCGGCAGGACCACCCGGAAGAAGATCCTCACCTTGCCGGCGCCGTCGAGCAGCGCCGCCTCCTCGACCTCCTGGGGGATGTTCATGAAGAACTGCCGCAGGAAGAAGACGGCGAACGGGGTCATGAAGAGGCTGGGCAGCGCGATGCCGAGCAGGGTGTCCACCAGGCCGAGCTGCTTGATGAGCACGAAGTTCGGCAGCAGCGTGAAGAGGGTCGGCACCATCAGCCCGGCCAGGAACAGACCGAACACCTTGTCCCGGCCGCGCCAGCGCAGCCGCGAGAAGGCGTACGCGGCCATCGCGGAGAAGAAGATCTGACAGCCGGTGACGAGCGTCGAGACGATCACCGAGTTGAGCAGGTAGCGCCAGAAGTCGAGCCCGCCGCCCGCCCCGCCCTGCGTCACCGCCTCCTCGGCGGACTGCAGACCGAGGGCCCGCTCGAAGCCGCTGGTGGTGAGGTCCACGGGGAGGGGGTTGGTGGGGTCGGCGCCCAGGCCCGCGTTGGTGGAGAGCGCGGTGCGCAGGATCCAGTAGAACGGCAGCAGGGTGATGAGGACGATCAGGCCCATCACGGTCCAGGCGGCGGCCCGGCCGAGGGAGAACCTGCGCTTGAGCGGTCGTATGCCGGGCGGTGTCGTAGTCGTCGTCGCGGTCACGGTGGTCACGGCGGCCATGTCGGTGTCTCCTTTCCGTCAGCCGAGGTCGGTCCGGCCGGCCCGGGTGAGCCGGTACTGCAGGACGGTGATCGCGCTGAGCACGACCAGCAGGGCGACGGACATCGCCGAGGCGTAGCCGAACTGGAAGCGGCCGAAGGCGGATCCGTAGATGTAGAACTGGAGCACGTTGGTCGCGTTCGCCGGACCGCCCGCCGTGGTCACCGCCACGGTGTCGAAGACCTGGAACGAACCGATCACCGTCATGATCAGCACGACCGCCAGCACCGGCCGCAGCAGCGGCATGGTGATCCGCCAGAACATCCGCCACTCGCTCGCGCCGTCGACCCTGGCCGCCTCGTACATGTCGTTCGGGATCGCCTGCAGACCCGCGAAGAGGAGCAGGGCGGTGTAGCCGACGTGCCGCCAGACGTTGATCAGGGCGATGGTGGGGATCGCCCAGGTCTCGTCGGCGAGGAAGGGGATGCGGTCGGCGCCGAGGGCACTGATGATCTCGTTGCCGATGCCGAGCTGGGTGTCCAGGATCCACAGCCACACGAGGCCGGCGACGACGTTCGACATCAGATACGGGGTGAGCACGATGCCCCGCAGCAGAGCCGACCGGGTCAGCCGCTGGAGCAGCACGGCGATGGCGAGTGCCGCCACCGTCTGTATGCCGATGTTGATGACGACGTACTCGACGGTGACCTTCAGCGAGTCCCAGAAGATCGGGTCGTGGATCATCCGCTCGTAGTTGTCGAGCCCCACCCACTCCGCGGGCGTCAGGAGATTGAAGCGGGTGAAGCTCAGATAGACGCCCCGCAGCGTCGGCCACAGCAGGAAGACCAGGAAACCCAACAGGGCGGGAGCCAGGAACACGGCCGCGAGACGGCCGTCGCCTCGGCGCGTCGGCGGACTGCTGGAGGCGATGCTCATCGGGAGACTCCTCGGCTACGGCGGCTCATCCTCGGGCCACTTACTTTTGAGGCAAAAGAATCCATGCGTCAAGAGGCATGCGGACATCTTCCTGATCCGGTCCGGCCGGTCTAGTGTGGGGATCATTACTTCCGTGGTGAAAAAATATTGGGGAGTCAGGCCGTCATGACCGCAAGTGCCGCCAGCTGGTTGCCGCTGAGTGCGGGGGAGCGCTCGGTGGCGATCGAGGTGCTCGTCCACGGCCCGCTGTCCCGCTCGGACCTCGCGCGCCGGCTGAGCCTCTCGCCCGGCAGCCTCACCCGGCTGACCAAGCCGCTGATCGAGTCCGGGCTGCTGATCGAGGTCCCCGACGGCGGCGCACCGGCCGAGGGCCGGCAGGGGCGTCCCTCACAGCCGCTGGACATCGTCGCCGAGTCCCGTTCCTTCCTCGGCTTCAAGATCACCGAGGACATGGTGTACGGCGTCGTCACCACCCTGCGGAGCGAGATCGTCGCCCGCCACGACCGCCCGCTCACCACCCACGATCCCGGCGAAGTCGCCGATCTGCTCGGGGAGATGACCGCCGAGCTGGCCCACGTCCACCCCCGCCTCGCCGGCATCGGTATCGGTGTGGGCGGACTCGTCCAGGACCGGGCCGTGGTCGGGGAGTCGCCCTTCCTGCAGTGGCGCGACATCCCGCTCGCCGCCCTCGTCGAGGAGCGCACCGGGCTGCCCGTGGTCGTGGAGAACGACGTCGCGGCCTTCGTCGAGGCCGAGACCTGGTTCGGGGCGGGCCGCGGACTGGACCGTTTCGTCGTCCTCACCATCGGCGCCGGGATCGGCTACGGACTGGTCCTGGGCGGCAGGCGCGTGCCGTCCGACGGTGAGGACCGGGATTTCGGCCGCCGCTGGATCCTGGACCCCCACGGGCCCCTCACCCCCGACGGTGACCGCGGCAGCGCGGTCTCGCTGCTGACCATCCCCAGCATCCGCTACCAGATCCGGGCCGCCACCGGGCGCGATCACAGCTACGAGGAGATCCTCGCCGGCGCCGCGGCCGGGGAGCCCATGCCTGCCCGGGTCGTCGACGAGGCCGCACGGGCCCTGGGCACCCTCCTCGCCCACATCGCCAACTTCGCCATGCCGCAGAAGATCCTCCTCGCCGGCGAAGGGGTCGGCCTGATGGATGTGGCAAGGGACACAGTGGAGGAGACGATCCGTGCCCGCAGGCATCCGCTGGCGACGCCGGTCGACCTGGAGACCAGAGTGTCCGACTTCCACGACTGGGCGCGCGGTGCGGCCGTTCTCGCCATCCAGGTGCTGGTGCTGGGCGCGGTGGACGGATGAACTCCCCGGCGGGTTCGGAGAGATGGACGTGATCAGCAACACTGCCCGATATGCCCGATTAGCTCGTGATTACTCACAGCGCCTTCACCTCTGGCGCCGTATGCTTCACGCCATGTCCACCACTGTTGAAGCCGCCACCGAGCGATCGGCCGCGGAGGTCAACGAGGAGATCCGGGCGCTGTGGCGCCGGTCGGGCGGGACACTGAGCACCGAGCAGCGCGAGGAGTACCAGCGCCTCGTCCTGGAGTGGGCCGCCGCGACGCCGCAATCGGCGCAGGCCGCCTGACCGGCATCCGGCGCCGGCCAGGGCCGCGCCGGCCGGTGCTCCCCGGCCTGACGGCGCCTCCCGTACCCCTTCGTCACCCCCACGTTGCCGAGTAATACCGCTGGTAGGCCTTGCGGTCCTGTTCCGTCCGGATCCACCGCGTGGCCACCAGCGCCACCAGGCTGCCCGCGATGACCAGCAGACCCGGACCGATGTTCTGGGGGTCCGCGAGCCGGGACAGCAGCGCCGAGACGTCCTCGCCGGACACCGGAGCCGACGCCCCGGGCTCCGCCGCGTCCGGGGGAGCGATCGCGCTCTGGGTTCCCGAAGCGGAGGGTGCGGGAGAGGCGCCCTGCTCCGGCGTGGAAGTGATCAGGCGTACGCCGAGCGCGGACAGTGCCTGCCCCACCGGCTGGAAGAACGTCGTGCCGCCGGCGTTGCAGTCCCCGTTGCCGCCCGAGGTCACCCCGAGCGCGATCCCCTCGGAGAACAACGGCCCGCCGCTGTCCCCGGGTTCGGCGCACACGTTCGTCTCGATGAGGCCGGTGACCGTGCCCTCGGGGTAGTTCACCGTGGCGTTGAGCCCGGTGACCTCACCGTCGCGCAGTCCGGTGGTGCTGCCGCTGCGGAACACCCGCTGCCCGACGGACGCCTCGCCCGTGCCCGTGATCCGCACTCCCTGCCCGTCGCCGACGGCCACGACGTCGGCGCCTTGTCCGGCCCGGCCGTTCGCGTACTGGATGAGGGAGTAGTCGTTGCCGGGGAAGCTCCCGGTCACGGTCTTGCCCACCTGCTCGTTCCCCTCGTTGTCGGCGAACCAGACGGAACCGTCGGGGCCGCAGTGACCGGCGGTGAGAATGAAGTCGGTCTCACCGTCGGTGACGTTGAAGCCCGCGGAACAGCGCCCAGCGGTGGAGAGCATGGCCTGCGCGCCGTTGAGGCGTGTCGTGAAGGTGCCCTTGGTGCGCTCCATGCGTACGAAGCCGCCGATGCCGTCCGCGACTTCGGTCAACTCGGACCAGTCGGCGGCGGAGACGGTGCTGTCACCCCGTACCACCACCTCGTTCGACCGGTAGTCCAGCATCCATGCCGTGCCGGCCACCCGCGGTGCCGAACGCAGCGTCGCCGTCGCCGACTTCAGCTCACGCATGCTGTGCCGCACGACCTTCGCGGTCGCGCCGGCCCGCCGGACCTCGGCCGCGGCGTCCTCGTCGGTGACCGCGACGACCGGTCGCCCGTCGGAGCCGATCCAGGTGCCTGCCGTACGGGCGGTGCCGAGCCGCTCCACGAGGTCCGAGCCGGTGCCCGCGGCCGACCGGACGGAAGCGTTCGGCGCCCCCGGGGAGCCGGAGGGTTCGCTCGCCACGGCCTGGGTGACCATCCCCGCCCCGAGCAGAAGTCCGCCGACCGCCGCCAGCCGTGTCACTCGCCGGACGATCCGTCGTCGTGCGTGCCTCATGCATGGCTCCCGAACCCCGAACTCGCGGCTGCAACACCGCGGGGCGCCCGGGTGGTTGAGCGCCCTCCCTCCATACGTGCCGGGGCCCGGCCGCGTTCACCCGGAGGGCGAACGGCTCAATTCGTTCGGTCGTGCGGGTCGCTCCTCGGCGGCGGTCACCGGCCTCCTGATCGGACACACCACAGCGACCTATCTTGTGCCCATGACGAGGATCCTGCACGAACCGTCCGGTGAACCGAATCCGTTGCGCGCCCTGGGGCTCGAGCTCCTGCGACGCCGTACGAGCATGAAGTGGCGCACCTACCCCGACGACGTGCTGCCGCTGTGGGTGGCCGAGATGGACGTGCCGCTCGCCGAACCCGTCGTGCGCGCCGTCACGGACGCGCTCGCCATCGGGGACACCGGCTATCCCGCGGGCACCGCCTACGCCGAGGCGCTGGCCGACTTCGCTCAGAAGCGGTGGGGGTGGGCCGGGCTCGCCGTGGAGCGCACGGCGATCGTGCCGGACGTGATGCTGGGTGTCGTGGAGATGATCAGGCTGGTGACGGGGCCCGGGGACGCCGTGGTGGTCAATCCGCCCGTGTATCCGCCGTTCTTCCAGTTCGTGACGCACATGGACCGGCGGGTGGTCGAGGCTCCGCTCGGCCCCGACCTGCGGATCGACTTCGGCACGCTGGAGGAGACCTTCCGGCAGGCCGTGGCGGACGGACGGCGGGCCGCGTTCCTGTTGTGCAGCCCGCACAACCCGACAGGCACCGTGCACACCGCCGCGGAACTGTCCGCCGTCGCCCGCCTCGCCGATCGGTACGGCGTGCGTGTGGTCGCCGACGAGATCCACGCGCCGCTCGTCCTCGCCGGGGCCGGCTTCGTGCCGTACCTGAGCGTCCCGGGCGGCGAGCGCGGACTGTCGCTGATGTCGGCGTCCAAGGCATGGAACCTCGCCGGGCTCAAGGCCGCCCTCGCCGTCGCAGGACCGGCGGCCGCCGCCGACCTCGCCCGGCTGCCCGAGGAGGTCAGCCACGGCCCCAGCCACCTCGGCGTCATCGCCCACACCGCGGCCCTGCGCGAGGGAACCGCCTGGCTGGACGCCGTGCTCGCGGGCCTCGACGACAACCGGCGCCTGCTCGCCGACCTGCTCGCCGAGCACCTGCCCGCGGTCGGCTACCGACCCGGCGAGGCCACCTACCTCGCCTGGCTGGACTGCCGGGCGCTCGGCCTCGGCGACGACCCGGCGGACGTCTTCCTGCACCGCGGCCGCGTCGCTCTCAACTCCGGGATCCCCTTCGGCGCGGGGGGCGTCGGGCACGTACGGCTGAACCTGGCCACGTCACCGGAGATCCTCACGGAGGCGGTACGGCGGATGGCCACCGCGCTGGGGTGAGCGGGGCTGCCTACACTTCCGGCCATGGACGACTCGTCACTGGACCGGCTCGGTGCCGGCAAGTACCTGCTGATCACCAGCTACCGCAGGAACGGCACCCCGGTCCCCACCCCCGTCTGGGTGGTTGCCGACGGTGACGCGCTCGGCGTCTGGACGGTCGCCGACTCCTGGAAGGTCAAGCGGATCCGGAACCGCTCGGACGTTCTCGTCGGCCCCTGCGACCTGCGCGGCAACCCCACCGGCGAGCAGGTCCCGGCCACCGCCGAGATCACCGACCCGGCGACCACGGCACGCTATCGGCAGCTCATCGCCCGCAAGTACGGCGTCGTGGGCCGCCTCACGCTGCTCGGCAGCCGGCTGAGGCGCGGACCGAACGGCACCGTGGGGATCCGCGTGACGCCGACCGGCTGAGGGACGGTCCGTCAGGTCCAGGCCCGGTACGGCTCGTCGAGCAGCTGGAACACCGGCTCGCCCCGCACCGGGTCCTTGGCCGTGGACAGCCGTACCCGGTCCCCGCTGTGGATGCCCACCGGCGGGCCCATGACGCGACCCCGCACCACGAACCCCTCGGACATCTCGATCAGGGACACATTGCGCGCCGCAGGCGTGTTGCGGTGCACGATCGTGCTGTGGCGGACCGTGCCGATGCCCTCGCTGCGTTCCGTCCGCAGGTCACTGCCCTGACAGACCGGACACAGCAGCCGGTGGTACATGGCGGTGCCGCACCATGTGCAGCGCTGGTAGAGCATCGCGTCCGTGTCCTGGGCCGTGGGGTCGAGGACGCCCGCCGCGGAGCCGGATGCCTGCTGAGTGACGCTTCCTGAGGGGTGGTACACGCTGGTCAACTCCCTGCGCTCGGCCGGAGATCCGCGTGCACGCCGCACCGTGTACGCGGGTGCGCGGTTCGCCGTGCCACCGTGCACGGCCACAGCGTATGGCACTGAGTGTCACTCGTAAAGACACTCCGTACCCTCAGTTTCTGTGACCTGCCGTCGGGATCAGTCGCGGGCCAGCGTGGTTTCGATCTCCTGCACCACGCGCCACAGTGGCGCCCCACGCCGGGAGACGACGACCACCACGTCCTCGGGCCGCTCGTCGGCCGGGGGCGGGGGAGCGGTGCCGAAGGCGGACTGGACCAGACCCAGTGCGTGGTCCATCGCGGCGGTCGCGTCGCCCTGCCCGTCCGAACGCAGCCAGGAACGCAGGGCGTTGTTGTGCGCGGCGACCACCGCGGCCGCGATCACGTCGGCCCGCAGGTTCCCGTCGCGCCGGCTCGCGAAGCGCGCGCGCAGGTACTCGGCGAGGGCGCGCTCGTAGCGCCACACCACGGACAGTTCGTACGCCCGCAGGCCGGGCACCTTCTTGGTGAGCCGGTAGCGCTGCACGGAGAAGGCCGGGTTCTCGGCGTACAGGCCCAGCACCAGGCGGGCAGCGTCGCAGACCCGCCCGACCGGCTCCTCGTCCCCGGTGCCGGCCGCGAGGAAGGCCGTCATGTCGGCCAGGCACCGTTCGTGGTCGGGGAATACCACGTCCTCCTTGGAGGGGAAGTAACGGAAGAAGGACCGCCGCCCGACTCCCGCGAGGGCCACGATGTCGTCGACGGTGGTCTGTTCGTAGCCTCGCTCCAGGAAGAGCTGGAACGCCGCCGCGACCAGGGCTTCCCGCATCGGCGGTTTGGCGTCGGCCGCCCGTGCCTTGGCGTCTCGGCCGGGGGCTGTGCTGCTGGAGCTCATGGACGGAAACTAGCATCCGGGCTGGTGTGATGGCACTCAGTGCATCGATCTCAGGGAACTGAGTGCCGTGCCCGCCGACCGTCGTAGCTGCAGGCAGCCGTCCCCCGGGGCGCTCTCAGTCGTCGGCCGACTCGCCCTCCTGGTCGGCGGACGCGGACAGTCGCGCCACGGCCGCGGCCACCTCGTGCTGCACCGCTTCGGGCAGCGGATCCCCCTGTACGGCGGTCACCAGGTCCTCGGCCAGGCGATGGAGCTTGGTGTTCGTGTGCTGCGACACCGTCACCAGCACCTGCCAGGCGTCCTGCGGGCTCAGACCGAACGTGGCCATCAGAACTCCGCGGGCCAGATCGATGGTCGGCCGGGTCTGCATGGCCCGGCGGAGCTGGACGACTTCGACCCCCAGGGCGTGCTCGCCGTCTCCGTCGGAGTTCTCGGACCCGAACATGAACAGCGGCAGAGTGCCCGTCAGGGTGAGCAGCCGCTCGGTGCCGGGTCCGACGGAGCGGATCGTCACCGTCTTGCCCTCGGCCACGGCCTGTTCGCGGACGCCGAGCAGGACATTGAGCGCCGAGCAGTCGCAGAAACCGACACCGCTCAGGTCCAGGTCGATGCCCTCGGCCGCCGCTCCGAGGGCGTCGCGGAGGGCGGCCCGCAGGTCGTCGTCGACATGCAGCCCCAGCTCCCCGCGTATCACAACGACCGTGCGGGCGCCGTCGGGGCGGGTGTCGATCGACAGTTCTCGCGGCTGCAGCGCCGCGGAGGTGCCGTCCGCCCCGGTGCGGCCGGAGAGTTCAGCGGTGGGGGGCTGCGGAGAGAACAGAGACTCCGGCATGGCCGACGCTCCCTCGGAATTCCTGCTTGCTGTCGTCTCCAGAGTCTTCGCCCATCTGGAAGACGTCAAGGGATACATGAAATGAATTTCGCGTTTTGCTATGCGGGAACGCTCGGTCGTATGGTTGGAGCATGGGTGGAGTGCTTGAGCCGCATACCGGATGGACCTTCCTCACCAATCACGCCCGTGTGCTGGCCGCCATCGCCGATGACCACAACGCCCGCGTGCGCGACATCGCGGCGCACTGCAGGCTGACCGAGCGCGCCGTGCAGAAGATCATTGCTGATCTGGAGCAGGCCGGATACCTGTCCCACACGCGTGCGGGGCGCAGCAACACGTACCGCATCGAGCCGGGCAAGGTACTGCGTCACCCGGCCGAGTCCGGGCTGACCGTGGCCGCCCTGCTCGCCCTGCTCGTCCGTGACGAGGACAGCCGCACCCGGAATCCGGCGGGCAGGGGAGCGACCGTCGGCGACGGCTGAGCGCGGCCTCGAGCATGATGCCGTCGGGCAGTTCGACGGCGCTGAACCAGGACTCGCCCCTCAGCGACCGGCGTTGTGCTCCACCAGCGCCTCGGTGACCGCCCGCACACTGCGCGCGATGTGCTGGAGCTGGAGTACCTCGGCGGCGTACAGCTTGATCGTGTGCTCGATGACCGACTCCGGCATGCCGAGCCTCGGCAGGTCGGCCCGCGCGGTCTGCAGAGCGGTGCGGGCCACCCGGATCTCGTGCTGCACCTGGATCTGGGCGTGGCGGGCGAGCAGCACGGGGTGGCGGATCAGCGCCGGATAGCCGGCATAGCGCGCCGGCACCAGCTCACGCAGCCACTTGGCCGCCGAGCGCTCCCAGTCGTAGCTGCCGGGGGTCTTGACCTGGCACGGCCAGTCCGGGCTGATGCGCGTGGACGTCAGGGGCATGATCATCGCTTCCGGTGTGCTGCGGCGCAGAGGGCGGTCCGACGGGTGGGGCGGCCCCGGTCTAGGGGAGTGACCGGGACCGCCCCGGGTGCGGATCCGCGAGCAGTATTTATATATGCCGATCGCTTTGCAAGGCGTATGAAAACATTCATGCGTGATTTGTTGTGGATGATCCGCTTGTGATGCCTCACGGCGTGGGCGAACCGGGGGCGGATCAGTCCCGCAGGAAGAACTGGTGCTGGTCCGAGACCTGTTCGTACGCCTCGAGCCGCGCCTGTGTCCGTTCCGGGTCGGCGTCGGTCATCGCCTGCAGCAGCGCGGCCGCCATCACACCCGGCGCGGCATAGGAGTCGAACACCAGGCGCGAACCCGTTCCGGTGGCGAAGGTGACGTCCGCCTCGTCGGCCACCGGGCCGAGCGCCAGGTCGGTGATCAGGGCCACGCGCAGCCCGGCGCCGCGCGCCAGACGCACGGCGGCCAGTGTCTCCTGGGCGTGCCGGGGCAGGGAGAACGCCAGCACCCAGGTGCCGCCGGCCTCTCGGGACTGGAGCAGCGCGTCGTAGGCGACGCTGCCGCCCAGGGTCACCAGCCGCACGTCCGGATGGATGCGGCGCGCGGCGTAAGCGAAGTACTCGGCCAGCGAAGCGGAGATGCGCAGGCCCAGAACGGTCAGCGGGGTCGACTCCGACAGCTTGCGGCCGATCTCGATGACCTGGTCGGGGTCGGCGAAGTCGCGGCGGAGGTTCTCCAGGTTCTCGATCTCGGCGTCGACCGCCGCCTGGAGTTCGTTGCCGCGCTCTTCCTCGGCCGCAGCGGGGCCGCCCGCGAGGGTGCCGAGGGCGATCGACTGGAGTTTCTCCCGTAGCGCGGGGTAACCACTGAAGCCCACCGCGGCGGCGAAACGCGTCACCGACGGCTGGCTGACGCCGACGCGGTCGGCGAGATCGGTGATCGAGAGGAACGCCGCTTCGGTGATGTGCTCGATCAGGTACTGGGCGATCCGCCGCTGACCCGGCGACAGTCGCGGCCGGTCGAACAGCGCCCTGAGCTGGGAAGTCGGGGCAGCCCCCGGCTCGGTGGCGGTCTTCCCCGAGGTGATCGCGGATGCCTGTGCGCGTGCCTGCTGCGGCGATGGCACCGGTGCGCCTCCTTCTGCTTCCCACGGAGCTTCAACATAGCTCACGGACCGTGGCGGTCAGGGGTGCACGCTACTCGTCGGCACCGGCCTTGTTACCGGCGGTACAGGGTGATCGAGTGCCCGACCTCGCCGACCGGCCGGCTGCTCGCGATCAGCTCGGCCAGCCGCCCGGTGGCCGTGGCGGCCGCCGAGCCGGACACGACCAGCAGCCCGTGCACTTCGTCGGCCGGCACCCGGCGCGGATCGGCCGCCTCGATGCCGTAGAACGAGGGCACCCCGCTGCCCTTGTACACGAGCCAGATCCGCTCGCCCCCATGGCGCTCGCGCAACCGGTCGGCGAGCCGGCCGAGGTCCTGTCCCCAGTCCACGTTGGAGTCGTGCAGCCGCAGACGGGTCTTCTCCGGTCCGCCGAACGCCTCGTTGGAGTACGGCAGGTAGGAGGGGTACGCCCGTAGGGAACTGACGGCCACGAAGGTCACCAGCGCCCCCGTCACCGCGGGGGCCCACCGCCGTCGCAGGAGGAGGACGCAGCCGGCTGCCACCGCGAGGAACACCGGCAGGAAGACGGCGTACCGGGTGCCGAAGTCCCGGCCGCCCTGCATGGCCGAGACCAGCAGTACGGCGGCGGGGGCGAGCAGATACGGCGCGGCCGGCCGCAGCCGCCGTACCACCACCACCGTCACGGCCCCCGCCGCCCAGAGGACGAGCATGCCGAGCGGGGTCTTCACCAGCAGCGCGGCCGGCAGGTAGTACCAGAGCGAACCGGTGTACTGGCGGCCGAACAGGAAGCCCCGCCACGGCTTGTTCTCCAGCCCGAACTGGATACGCATCCCGTCCCGGTACGCCTCGGGGAACGGAAGCAGACCGACCAGGTGACCGCGCAGCCCGTGAACGGCCGGCACATGCTGCCGGGGCGTCCAGCGCAGCGACGGATCGACCGCGACATACGCGGCCCATACGACGGTGACGGCGGTCAGCGTCATCAGCGCGGCGCCCAACAGCAGATCCCGCGGCCTCGGGCGCGTGCACCTGACCGACAGCACGGCCAGGGCCAGCAGCACCGGAACCGCCGGGAGCGCGCTCATCTTCGTCGCCAGGGCCGCCCCGAGCGCCGCGCCCGCGAGCGGCAGGTACCGCCACGGCCGATGCCTGGCCCGCCACAGCAGCCACACCGCCGTCAGCAGGAACCCGGCCGTCGGAACGTCCAGCGTGGCCAGCGAGCCGTGGGCGATGACGTCGGGGGAGAGGGCGTACAGGGCGAGTGCCGCCAACCCGCCCGCCCTGCCCGCAAGTTCATGTGCGAAGGCGAGCACCACGAGCCCGAACAGCAGCGTCAGCACGATCACCGGCAGCCGGGCGAACAGCATCAGCCGCCAGGGATCGTTGCCGGACCCGTACAGCAGATGCCGCCCGAGCGCGGCCTGGCCGCCCTCGAAGGAAGAGTCGAGGTGCGGATCGGCGAGGGCCGCCCCGGCGCCGATGACCAGCTTGCCGAGCGGCGGATGCTCCGGGTTGTGGCGCAGCTCGTGCTCGCGCAGGTACACGGTGCCCGTGCCCACGTAGACGGGCTCGTCGATCGTCGGCGTCTGCTGCGCGGCGCCGGTCACCATGGCGACGGCCATCTGGCCCAGCAACAGGGCCGCGACCAGCGGCGCCGGCCACCGCTTGCGGCTGATCCAGTGCCGGACGTGCGTCATCATCCGCTCCGCGGAAGTACCGACAGACCGTCTGCCGTGCAGTGGGGTACGGCGCGCAGCGCGCCGGAGTTCAGCTCGATCCCGTCGGGGGAATGCCTGACACGGTCGGCGTGTCCGCGTTCCGCGAGACGCCGGCCTCCCCGACGAAAGGGGCGAACCGACGTGCATCTCCCTCACCAGCGAGGCCCGTTGCACGATCTGCCGGACACACCGGAGGCCTACGACGCCGTTCTCGCACAGGTCGCCGAGCAGGCGCTGGCGCGGATCACGCGGGACGGCAGCCTCGAACACCCGGCTGCCGTTCTCGACGTCGGCGACACCTCCCTGGGTGTCACGTCCCTGCTCGCGCTCGCCTGGCAGCACGGCAGAGACCCTCGGCTGCCGCCGGCCGTGCACCGCAGCCTCGCCTTCCACCTGCGCGAACGGGTGTTCCGGGAGGACAACCCCGGCTATCCGAACCTCAGGATCCGCGACTCGGGCCTGCCGTACGCCCGTTACGTCCTCGAGCCGGGCGCCCACCCGCACGGCGACTGGCCGAGCACGGTCTGGGCGCTGCTCCAGGCGGTCGACGTGCTCGACACGGCCGACGGACTCCTCGACGACGAACCATGCCTGGAACTGCTCGAGTTGGCGGTCGGATACTGGGGCTGGCTGACCGAGGCCACCTTCTTCAACCCGCAGGAGGCGGCCAACCAGGCGATCGGCTGCGTGGTCGCCGGCCTGATGCTGGCCCGCCATCTCCCGCCCGCACAGGGGGAGTCGGTCCGCTCACGCGCGATGCGTCTGTACGCCGAGGAGATCCGCGCCCGCCGCATCCGTGACCGGGGTGCGCTGTTGCCGCCCGAGCACGGCGGGGCGTACGACAACAACTACGGTCCCATCTCCCTGTCGTTCCTCGCCCAGGCCCACCGGATCAGCGGCGAGAAGGTCTTCGCCGAGGACGGCGACGCGCTCGCCCGCTGTCTCGACGCCCGCCTGACCACCGGCGGCTTCGACGTGGGCGGGCCGCGCTACAGCGAACAGCACTGCGGCTTCGAAGCGGTCCTGGGCCTGCGCCACTTCGGCCGCCGGATCGGCGCCGACCTGGGGCGCTACCGGGGCGACACCCGCTGGGCCCGGCATGCGACCAGGCCCGACGGCGGCCTCGACGGCCACTTCGCCTTCATGCTCGTCTGGCAGATCCAGGACACGCCGGGGTGGCACCGTACGCCCTCGACCGCCCCGGCCCGCCACCAACTGCGCGCGGGCAGCGTCTCGGTGGCCTTCGACGACCGGATGACCCCCTCGCTGATCGAGGCCGGCGGCACCTACCACCTGCCCGCCGTCGTCCACCGGCAGCACGGCTTCGGGCCGGTCACCGACGGCTTCCTGCTGTGCCGCCCGTTCGGCGCGGTCCGCGTCCGCGACGTGAGCACCGGCGAACTGACCGCCAAACTGGTCACCAAGCCGGTCGTCGACCGCGACCACGTCCTGCGCCATGTGCGATCCCTGTACGTCACCGACGGAACGCACCTGTGGACGACGGTCGCCGTCGAGCGACTGGAGGGGACGCCGTATCTGCTCGCCGGCCTGCCGTACGCCGCGGACGACGGCGAGCGCGTACGCAGGACCGCGCAGGCCGCCGACGTGGCCGGTGCCGGCACCCTGCGGCTGACCCACCCTCCGACACGGGACGCACAGCACTTCGACGCCCGTGCGGAGGTCACCCAGGAGCAGGCGGCCTTCGCGCTGGCCGCCGACCCGCGCGGCTTCGGCAACCCGGACGAGGGCTGGCGCCACCTGCTCGCCTCCACCGCTCTGGAGGCGGGACCGGCCCCCGGCGCCCCGGAGGACCTGCATGTCTTCGCCGTCCGGCACGGCGGCGCTCCGGGCGCCCCGTTCACGCCGTCCTTCGAGGCGGGGCCACACGGTCTGACCGTCCGCACCGAGGCCTTCACCGCCCTGATCGGCGACGCGGCGGGCGACGCCCACGGGGAGCCGGAGCTGACGCTGGAGGCCTGCCGCCCGGCACCGGCCCGGCCCACGCCCGGCGGGCGGCCCGCCGGGACCCGGTGACCGGCTAGGCAGACCTCCGGGCAGCCAGTGCCGCGGCACTAGCCGGTGGGCACGACCAGGTCCGCCCGGTCCCGTGTCCTCGCCACCAGGTCGGCATTGCGCTGGTCCGGGCCCAGTACCCACGCCCGCGCCTGATCGGGGCCCTTGCCGAACTCCTCGTGCCGGGCGGTCAGACGGCGGATCCGCTCGGGCTCGGCCAGTTCGCAGAACCACACCTCGTCCAGCTGGGGTCGCACCCGCGCCCACGCCCCCGTGCCCAGCAGCAGGTAGTTGCCCTCGGTCACGATCAGCCGGGCGGCCGGCGGCACCGGGATCGCCCCCGCGATCGGCTGTTCCAGGACGCGTTCGAAACCGGGCGCGTACACGATGCCGTCGTCGGCCTCGTCGTGCAGGCGCCGCAGCAGCGCGGCGTACCCGGCGGCGTCGAAGGTGTCGGGCGCGCCCTTGCGGTCCCGGCGGCCGAGCCGGTCCAGTTCCGCGTCGGCCAGATGGAAGCCGTCCATGGGGACGTGGGCGACCCAGGGCCGGCCGGTGCCGTTCAGGTCCCGCACCAGGCGCTCGGCCAGGGTCGTCTTGCCCGCGCCGGGGCTGCCGGCGATGCCGAGGACGGCCCGCCGGCCGTGCGCTGCGAGGGCCCGGGCACGGGCCAGGAGGTCATCGAAGGTCACCGGCACACAGCAGAGTGTGGCATCCGGGCATACGGCGATGATTTCCGGGACTGCGGGGAGTCGACCGGAGTGGGGAGAAAGGAGCCGAAGGATCATGACCGACGACGAACAGCAGATCCGTACCCTCGTCACCGGGTGGGCCGACGCCGTCCACCGCGGCGACCTCGAGGCGGTCCTCGCGGACCACACGGAGGACATCGTCATGTTCGATGTGCCCCCGCCCCACGAGGGCATCCACGGACTCGCCGCGTACCGCGCCAGCTGGCCGCCGTTCTTCGAGTGGCAGGCCCAGGGCGCCTCCTTCGAGATCGAGTCCCTGGACGTCACCGCGGGCACCGACGTCGCCTACGCCCATGCGCTGCTGCGCTGCGGCACACCCCAGGAACTCGCCGAACGGCCCACCCTGCGTCTGCGGCTGACGCTCGGCCTGCGCAAGGTGGACGGCCGCTGGCAGGTCGCACACGAGCACCACTCGTTCCCGCACGACTGATCCCCCCGCGCGGGGAACCCCTTCCGGGATGACGGAGCTCGGTCTTCCCGAAGCAGTCCTGGCCTGCCTGTTCGATCTCGACGGGGTCGTCACCAGGACGGCCGTCGTGCACGCGGCCGCCTGGAAGGAGACGTTCGACGCCTTCCTGCGCGACCGCGAGGGCGAGCGTTTCCGGCCGTTCGACGCCGGCGCCGACTACGACGAGTACATCGACGGACGGCATGGACGCGGGCCGCGCCGGCGGATTCGGGTACGTCGTCGGCGTCGACCGCGCCGGACAGGCCGACGCGCTCTACGCGCACGGCGCGGACATCGTGGTGCAGGATCTCGCCGAACCGGGGAGCACACCGAACGCCCGCTGAGCCGGCGTGTGGCCGTATGCAGCGCTGCACATCCCCTCCGCGTGGGTTAGTTTTTGCATGTTTTCCCTGATTTCCGCCCCCGCGTCCGTGGACTGCAGGAGGGCGTCAGCAACCCTGTGAGCCGTGGGGAGGGGCCAGGACGATGACCGACAGCGTGCGCGTCACCCGGGCCGGCGCGCTGCGTCCGGGTTCACCCAGCGCCCTGCGAGTGCACGTCGCACCGGCGCCGTGCGGGGGCCCGGCCGCATGACACCCGAGCAGTACGCCGTCCCCCTCACCCGCCGACGGGCCTTATGGCAGACCCTCCTCACCGTCGCCGTCCTGGTGGCCGTCGGCCTCCTCGCCCGGCGGCACTGGCCCGTGCTGGAGACCGGCGTCGGCCGGCTCGCCGTCGCCGACCCCGGCTGGCTGCTGGTGGGCGCGACAGCGGTGGCCGCGACCTGGCTGTGCTCCGCGCTCGCGCTGCAGGGCGCGGTGCCCCAGCCGCTGCCCGCGGGGCGGCTGGTCGCCGCCCAGTTCGCCGCCTCGGCGGCCAACCACGTGCTGCCCGCGGGCCTCGGCGCGGGCGCGGTGAACCTGCGCTTCCTGATGCGCTGCGGCCTTCCGGCAGCCCGATCGCTGACCGCGCTCGCGGTCAAGGCCGCGGCGGGCGGGCTGGTGCGCGGCGCCCTGATCGCCGTACTCGCCCTGGCCTGCCCGGGGCTGCTGCGGCTGCCGCACGTTCCCGGCGTGTTCGTGGCAGGGGCGCTCGCCGCCGTCTGCCTCGCGGCGCTGCCGGCCGGCCGGCTCTGGCCCCGGTGCAGAAAGCTCCTGGCGACGGTGTCGACGGACGTCCGGGCCGTGCACGCCCTGCCGCAACGGGCGGCCGCCCTGTGGGGTGGCTCGCTGGCCTTCGCCGCGCTGCACGCCGTCGCTCTGATCGCCGTCACCCAGGCCGTCGACCTGTCCCTGCATCCCGCCCGGGTGGCCCTCGTGTACCTGGCTGCCAGCAGCGCCGCCGCCCTGCTGCCCACCCCGGGCGGCCTCGGCTCCCTCGACGCGGTCCTCGCCCTTGCCCTCACGGCCGCCGGAGCGCCGGGCGCGGCGGCGGCGTCCGCGGTCCTCGGCTACCGGCTCCTGACCGTGTGGCTGCCGCTGATCCCGGGCCTGCTGGTGCTGGCGGTACTCGTCCGGCACAAGGCCCTGTGACCGCGACGGCGTTTCCCGTCCGCCCGCTACAGGTAGGAGTCCGGTTGTCGACCCATGGACGAGGGGGAAGTGGCATGGCAGGACACGAGAGCGGCGGACGTCTGGGGGAGGAGTTCCTCACTCCCGGCCGCTCCTCCTTCACCGAGTTCCTCGCGGCGCACCGCCCGGCGCTGCTGCCCACCCGCCCGCCCTTCCCCGACGGCGTCCGGGCGGCACCGGAGCAGTTCCCGCACGGCACCACCGTCCTGGCGCTCGCCTACCGCGACGGGGTGATGGTCGCCGGGGACCGCAGGGCCACCATGGGCAACGTCATCGCCCAGCGCGACCTGGAGAAGGTGCACCCCGCGGACGACTACACCGCGGTGGCCTTCGCGGGCACCGTCGGGCTCGCGCTGGACATGGTGAAGCTCTATCAGGTCGAGCTGACCCACTTCGAGAAGATCGAGGGCATCCCGATGACCCTCAGCGCGAAGGCGACCCGGCTCGCCGGAATGATCCGGCAGAACCTCGGCCAGGCCATGCAGGGCCTCGCCGTCGTCCCCCTCATGGCCGGTTACGACGTCAGGGCCGCCGAGGACGAACGGGGCCGCATCTTCAGCTTCGACGTCGCCGGCGGCGCGTACGAGAAGCGGGACTTCCACGCCGAGGGCTCCGGTTCGCCGTACGCGCGAGGCGCGTTGAAGAAACTGTTCCACCCGGGCATGTCCCGGCGCGAGGCCGCCCTGGCCGCGCTCCAGGCGCTCTACGACGCGGCCGACGACGACTCCGCGACCGGCGGCCCGGACATCAGCCGCCGCATCTTCCCCGTCGTGTCCGTCATCACCGAGGACGGGTTCGAGCGCATGCCCGCCGCGGAGACGGAGGAACTCAGCCGCGAGATGGTCGAACAGCGCCACAGCCGGCCGGACGGGCCGACCGCGGCGCCGTGACCGGCCACGGGTCACACCTCGTGGGGAGCGAAGAGTTCCAGGTGCCCGCACGCGGGGCAGCGGTAGGCGTCGATCTGGTAGCGGGGCCGGCCGAAGCGCTTGGCGCCGCCGAAGATGCCGCGTTGCAGGGGGCCGGGTATCCACCGTGCGTACCCGTTGGAGTGGTCGCCGGCGTCCTCGATGAAACCGGCTTCCAGGCCGACCGCTGTGCACTGCGAGCACTTCATGTTCATGCCCGCACTGTAGGGCCGGCCGGGCGCGGCATGAGGGTCACTTCATACGGAGTTCCAGCAGGCGAGCCCCCAGGGCATGCTCCACGGCCCCGCCCCCTCCGTCCGGCTCGACCCGATGGAGACGGGAGGCCCGGGCACGCGTGACTGTCTCGGTGAGCAGACCTTCCGTGAAGAGTGCCCCCACACCGTCGTCCACCGCCCACCCGGCGGGCAGCGCGCCGGACGCCACCGCCTCCCGGTACGAGGGGCGGCGGCCCGGTTCGCTGTCGTAGTGCGGGCAGACCGAGCCCGGCAGCAGGCCCAGGCCGTCGCGCAGGACGTCCAGCGGGCCGAAGGAGTCGGTGTGGGAGGCCTCGGCCCAGCAGTTGGCGCCGGCGCTGATTCCGCACAGCAGGGTCCCGCGGTCGTAGGCCTCGCCCAGCAGCCGGTCCACGCCGTGTGTGCGCCAGACCGCCAGCAGGTTCGCGGTGCTGCCGCCGCCGACGTACACGACGTCCTGCGCGAGCAGGAACGTGCGCAGTGCGTCGTCGTCGAGTTCCCGGCGGAACAGTGACAGGACGGCGGGCTCGCATGCGCGTGACCGGAACGCGGTGAGGAATTTCTCGGCGTAGCCGGGGGCGTCTCCGCTCGCGGTGGGCACGAAGCAGACCTTGGGCCGTGAGGTGCGTGCCTGGCCGAGCACCCACTCGTCCAGCAGCCCGTCCTCGTCGGTGGAGAAGCCCCCGCCGAGCAGGGCCAGACGTCGCGGGGTGCGGACGGTGTCACGGGGATACCTCCTGGGCGGGTGCGTGGAACGGAACGTGTCAGGGCAGCGGGGCGGGAAACGCGGAGGGGGACGGACCGATCGCAGTGTGACAGGGAGGCAGCCATGGGAACGGAAGGGACTGAGCCCGAACCGATGGCGGACGACGTGTACCAGCCCACCGGAACCAACGAGGAGCAGGAGGACGCCGCACCGTTCCTAAAGACTGAGCGGGAGTGAGTCCTGTTGCCAGGACTCATGCTCAGCCGAACGCCCCGAACGGTGTTGGGCGTTCTGGTCGACCGCGTTCTCGCCGCGTCCGGCGCGCACGGATCGTGTCCGTGGTCCGGGGATGCGGGGGCGGTTTCCCTCACGCCCCGGGGTGCCCGGTCGGGCCTGGGCGGTCCGATGCCCCGCACGATCGCTCCGGTCGTGCGGGGGCGGTGCCGTCCGTCGCCGGATCGGGTGCCCCAGGGCGCGCCTGCCGATCGCCACGGCGGCCGCGTCGTGGCGGGTGGTCTTGCGAGTCTTGCTGGTGAGAGGCTTCTGCCAGTGCCGGGCGCCCCACTTGCTGGTGTAGGCCGGGTCCACGGCGACGATGGTGATGCCGAGTTCGGCCGCCATGGACACGAGCCGGGCCCGCAGCCTGCTGACGGGCATGCCGGAGATGAGGTTGCGGAAGCGTTTGCGGCGGCCGTGCTTCTCGCGGGTCTTCTCCGTAGCGAAGTCGAGGTCCTCGATCGCGATCGCGAGGCCGTGGCGTCTGGCCCAGTGCAGCAGGCGGATCAGGGCGTGCCTCACCTGCGCGTCGCGGTGTTCGGCGGTGCCGGTGAGGTCGTAGCCGAACCGGAGTGGTGCGCCGACGGGGTTGCCATGGGTGTCGAGGCGCCAGGCGGCGAGGTGGTCGGCGTTGGTGTCCACCCCGATCAGGCCGTGCGCGCGGGCCGTTTC